>NZ_JAUBRN010000097.1:0-14601 GCF_036701875.1 Microcoleus sp. MON1_C5
TTTTGAGTAACAGCTTGCCGGATATTCAAAGGCAGCTACTTTTGGCTGCAATCATTTTTTAGTCTAAACTACAGTTACAAAACATTTGTGGCTTCCCTCTTGGCAGTAACTTCGATTGCTTTGCTTTTTACATTAAAAAATCATCAAGTCTTAGAAAAAATTTCGCAATCTTATTTGTTAGAAACTAAACTAAAAATTATTGAATTTATCTTAGAAAAACTTCTAATTCTCAACCCTCAGAAATTATTTTTTGGCGGAATTGCCGCAGCACTATATGCAACTTTAACTCCAGTTGAAGCCGTTGGTTTGTGGTACGAAAAAGACTGGGCAAAAATCTTAGTTTTAGTGCTGGTAAGCATCAGTATACCCCTGAAATATATGAATTAGTTCACGGGGTCACGGTACTTAAGTTAGCGGTATTTATCACAAATGTAGCCATCTTCTGGTATTTGCTCCACCATTGGCCGAAGCATGGTAAAGGAGCTTAAAGTTTTGATTATTCAGAGGAAACTCACTTGATTTTATAAATGTCAGCATTTTCCATTTTAATTTCATAAAACGGCTGCTCAGTCAAATAAAAACCTCAATCTTTACAAAAATTTTGTGATTGTAAAGATTCGATAAAGCTACGAGGGGTTATACCCCCTATGAGTTATACTGACATATATATAGATGCACCCTGATGGCTTTCCCGTTCCACAAGAGCGGGATTTTTATTGGAAAAATATTGTATTAAGTTTTAAGACTCCTGGTGGAGATAGAATTGCTGGAACATTTCCATAAAACGATCGCCAGATGCAAAAATAGCACAGCTAAAGCAAAAACGATGGTTCGGAGCGATCGAACATCCGCCCTAACTCCGCGAAATAACCCAAAGGCGGTAGCATAGTTTGGGAAGCGGCATCAAATGAAGATGAACTTAGCCTCAGCAACAGCCCTGCAATAGGGCGAAGACACCATTGCGACTTTAGGCAGATGAGGGTTCGGCATCACTTACCGAGCTAACCACATTCATTTAAACTGAGATGTTGCACCATTTTCAATTACTTGTTTAGGAACAGGCAAGATGCCTGTTCCACAAGAGATGAATTTTATTGTGGAACAGGCATCTTGCCTGTTCTTGACAATGGTGCAAGATGTAAGTTTAAACAGAGATGTTGTACCATTTTCAATGCCAAAGATAAGCTGTGCATTTAAATTGTGTGTTGAAGGCGGGCTGTCCGGGCAACCCCACAAGAGTGAAAGTTTATTTGACCATGCAATTTAAAGGCGGATTAGCTTAACAGCTAGAATTAATCGTTGATTTTGCTCTAATTTTTGAAGTTTTATGGATTAAGAAGATTGAGTTCATGATGTTAGTTCAATTTTCAGCAAGCCCCAACTGAATGATGCTTAGTTAGACAAAATTTTAATTTTTGTTACTAAATCTTGTCTCCGATACAGCGGTTCTCAAAAAAGTGCCCTATGCCCTATGCCCTATGCCCTATGCCCTACAGTACCTCATCTTTCTGATAAAGGGTATAATCAACCCTCTTTGTCACTTAAGCAGTGTATTGGCCAGTTGGGGGTAACGAATGTGGGTTAGAAAACAATTAAAAACCCGGTTTCTTCTTAAAGAAATCGGGTTGTTGAAATCGATGGTGAAGCGCGATTTGCTGTCTAAACTATGCGGAAAATAAAAGGGTAGCGGTAAGGTTGGTTAGGATCTTGCAAAACGTGGAGGATAGCCATTATTGTCAGTCCCCAGTGCAGCAGATAACCTAGGGGCACTAGGATAATGCCAGCAAGACCGAAAGTGACGACACTTAACACCACAATCACGATGCTGTAAAGCCATACATTAAGGTGAAAATTGATCGCTTCTGTGGCATTTTCTTTGACAACGGGGTCATCTGATACTAACAATACAGCGATCGGCGCTCCGATCGAGAACAGTAACGTGCTGAAAAAAATCGCCCCGTGGCACACCAGTGATAGCAGCTTTCGCTTGTCCGAGTCGTACATATTATTTTTCTTCCTTGACTTTAGTGATAATTTTACCTTTAATAGCAACTGTAGCACAGGCTATAATGGCGATCGGGTGATGATTCCCCTACCTAATTTGTAATGACCACTGAACTCGAAACTGAACTGCTAACTGCTGTTGAGCGCCGGCGCAACTTTGCTATTATCTCGCACCCCGACGCTGGTAAAACTACTTTGACAGAAAAGCTGCTGCTGTACGGAGGTGCAATTCACGAAGCAGGTTCTGTGAAAGCGCGGCGGGCTCAGCGACACGCTACCTCTGACTGGATGGCGATGGAACAGCAGCGGGGAATTTCTATTACTTCTACTGTTTTGCAGTTTGAGTATAAAAAATATCACATTAATCTGCTCGATACTCCGGGACACCAAGATTTTAGCGAAGATACTTATCGAACTCTGGCGGCGGCTGACAATGCGGTGATGCTTGAGGATGCTGCTAAGGGTTTGGAACCGCAAACTCGGAAGTTATTTGAAGTTTGTAAGCTGCGAAGTTTGCCTATTTTTACTTTCTTTAATAAGCTCGATCGCCCTAGCAGAGAACCTTTGGATTTGTTGGACGAAATTGAGAAGGAATTGGGGTTGCAGACTTATCCGGTAAATTGGCCCATAGGTACGGGCGATCGCTTTAAAGGTGTTTTCGATCGCAGAGGGCGCAAAATTCACTTATTCGAGCGGACTCAACACGGTTCTCGCGCTGCTGTTGATACTGTCATCGAATTGGGCGATCCGCGCATTGAAGATTTGTTGGAACAAGACCTTTACTATCAGCTCAAAGAAGAGTTAGAACTGCTGGATGAGTTAGGAACTGAACTCGATTTAGACTCCGTTCGGGCAGGAAAAATGACGCCTGTTTTCTTTGGCAGCGCCATGAGCAATTTTGGGGTCGAACTGTTTTTAGATGCGTTTTTAGATTACGCGATGAAGCCGATCGCCCGCAAGAGCACCGCCGGAGACTTGCCGCCAACTTATGAAGATTTTACCGGGTTTGTGTTTAAATTGCAAGCGAATATGGACCCGAGACACCGCGATCGGGTGGCGTTTATTCGGGTTTGTACGGGCAAGTTTGAAAAGGACATGAACGTGACTCACGCTCGCAGTGGTAAAACGGTGCGTTTGTCAAGGCCTCAAAAGTTATTTGCTCAGGATCGCGAGTCGATCGAAGTTGCGTATCCCGGCGATGTGATCGGTTTGAACAATCCGGGAGTATTTGCGATCGGCGATACTATTTACACTGGTCAAAAACTGGAATATGAAGGGATTCCCTGTTTTTCTCCCGAACTTTTTGCTTTTTTGAGAAATCCCAATCCTTCTAAGTTTAAGCAGTTCCGCAAAGGCGTTTCGGAGTTGCAGGAAGAAGGCGCAGTGCAAATTATGTACTCGGTTGATGAGTCGAAACGCGAGCCTATTTTGGCGGCTGTGGGACAGTTGCAATTTGAAGTTGTGCAGTTCAGAATGCAGTCGGAATATAATGTGGAAACGACGATCGATATGTTGCCTTACAGTGTAGCTCGTTGGGTTGACGGCGGTTGGGATGCGCTGGAAAAAGTTGGGCGGCTGTTTAATACGGTGACGGTGAAAGATACTTGGGGAAGGCCGGTTTTGCTGTTTAGAAATGAGTGGAATTGCCGGCAGGTGGAAGGGGAGCATCCTGTGTTGAAGTTAAATGCGATCGCCCCTGTGGTTTCTGGTTTGGCTGTTAGCGAGGAGTGAGATTACCGCAGGCAAAGGACACAACACTGTTGTGTCCCTACAAATGATATTTATTCGGCTTAAATACGCCGGATATAAGAAGTTACAATCAGGGCTCTAACAGTTTTTCTAAGATGGTGTAAATGTCTTTTTTGTCACCATCTTTACGTCTCCCTAGTCCCACGACAACAACTAGAACTCGATGTTGTTCGACTTGATAAACTATACGATAGCGCTGTCCAACAGCTCGGATGCTGCGAAATCCTGATAGGTTATCTACAAGGGCTTTGCCTTGCTTTTGTGGTTCAACTTTTAGTTGATCAATGCGATCGCGCAATTTTTCCTGTTATCGTCGATCTTTGACGGCCTCCAACATTTCCAGTGCCAGTGGCGTAAGCTGGATCTCATATTCGATCGCATTTTCTTCGTGATTCATAGTCCCAATTTTGCTTTGGCATTTTCCCAGGAAATAGTTTCGCCTTGGCGGGCTTGGGTGATGCTTTGGCGCAATTTGGTAACGAATTCTGTATCGGTGAGAATATCTAAGGTTTCTAACAGTTCAGTCAAATGCGTGTAGCTCATTGCAGCCATAACGGGAACGCCATCTTGAGTGATGATGATAGGCTCATGGATAAGTTCTTGGGGTAGGTTTGGAAGCTGCTGCTGTGCTTGGGCAATGGTGAGTCGTTTGGACATGGTTGTACTAAAGCAACATTACTTTTAATTTAGCATTTCGGCCCAACTAACTGGTTTCCAGCCGCTGACGCTGGTAACGAGTAAATCCACAATCTAAGATTCAAAATCTAAAATCCAAAATCGATTGACGGCGGCCCCCATCTGCGGCTAGGCTTTGAAGTGAGAGGTTGCTTGCTTGTAGAGGAGGCAGCCCGCGTCGCCCAAAAATCTAGTTGCACTGCCCAAAGCTGCGCTAACAGCAATGGACAGCTAACCGCCAAACTGGGACTAGCAGTCTGGAGGCTAACGGAGTATCTTAACATCCTCTGTAGCCGCCCTGCTATGTGTTGAAATGCGGGGCGGCTGGGTTTTTGGGTTTTTCTAGAAAACCCAAAACCAGGAGAACATATTATGTCACAGGAATTCGTGCCTGACGACAACAAATCCCAATGCCCAAATGACGACTCAGCAGCAGTATGCGAACAGGAAGTGGTGCTGTTAACGGTTGTCGGTTCGCCCAAAGGTGTCAGGGAAACCATACTCACTTTGTACCGACTGGGATTTGCAGAAGTGGGCGATTGGAGTCCCGTACAGCGCGCGACTAATCCGAAGCAGGTGATGAGCGTGCTGATCCGTCGGAAGCGGGCTGACAGTGCACCGCCGAGACAATCTGGGCGGTAAGCTGCAAGGTTAAATAGCTAAATTCGAGGGCGGGCCTTTAACGCTCAGCCCTGAGTCCGGCAGGGGTTGAAACCCCTGCCTCAAAGCTAAAGTCCTCTGAAGAGGACTGAAGAATTCATTAGTCCTCTTTAGAGGACTTTTGCTAAAAGCCCCGTGGAATTCATTCCCTGGCGGGCTTTCGGTTTAAGGCAGGGAATGAATGCCGCGTTTTTACTCGTTGCGATCGAGCTAACTGCTGACAGTATCGTCACCCAAATTATCCAGAATTTCTTGCAGCGAATCGCGCCAAGTGCGAAGGCGCTCGTTGTTAGGAGCAATGGCTAAAGATCGATTCCACATTTCCCGTGCCTCTTGCCAATTCTTGAGTGCTTCCTGTTGGTCAGATAATTTTGCTTGCAAATCACCTAGACCTCGCAGCGCAATCCCTTTGTTGTTGAGAGCAGCGATAGAATCCGGTGCAATAAGTAAAGCATAATTCAAGGCTACGATCGCCTCAAAGTAAGACTGTTTTGCAGCCTCAAATTCACTTAGCTTTGCTTGCAATTCACCCAGACCTCGCAGCGCATTCCCTTTGTTGTTGAGAACACCAATATCATCCGGTGCAATAAGAAAAACAGAATTCAAGGCCGCGACCGCCTCAAAGTAAGACTGTTTTGCAGCCTCAAATTCACTTAGCTTTGCTTGCAATTCACCCAGACTTTGCAGCGCATTCCCTTTGTTGTGGAGAGCAGCGATATCATTCGGTGCAATAAGTAAAGCAGAATTACAGGCAGCGATCGCTTCAAAGTAAGACTGTTTTGCAGCCTCAAATTCACTTAGGATTGCTTGTAATTCACCCAGACTTCGCAGCGCATTCCCTTTGTTTTTGAGAGCAGCGATATCATCCGGTGCAATAAGTAAAGCAGAATTACAGGCAGCGATCGCTTCAAAGTAAGACTGTTTGGCCACCTCAAATTCACTTAGGATTGCTTGCAAATTACCCAGACGTAGTAGCGCAATCCCTTTGCTGTTGAGAGCACAGATATAATCCGGTGCAATCAGCAAAGCAGAATTACAGGCTGCGATCGCCTCAAAGTAAGACTGTTTTGCTGCCTCAAATTCACTGAGCTCTGCTTGCAATTTACCCAGACGTAGTAGCCCAATCCCTTTGCTGTTGAGAACACAGATATAATCCGGTACAATAAGTAAAGCAGAATTACAGGCAGCGAGCGCCTCAAAGTAAGACTGTTTTGCCGCCTCAAATTCACTTAGCTTTGCTTGCAATTTACCCAGACTTTGCAGGGCATTCCCTTTGTTGTTGAGAGCATTGATATCATCCGGTGCAATAAGTAAAGCAGAATTATAGGCTGCAACTGCCTCTAAATATTCTTGTTTTGCCTCTACATATCGAGCAAACTGAGCATAGTAATCTCCCTCCGATCGCGAAACTCTACCAAGCCAATAATCACTTTTAATCCACAACTCATCTCTAACTTCCAGCAGCGCCTCGCATTCCTTATAGCGACTCTTTCTCAAAGCTTCATCAAACACCTCTTTCCATTCTTCTACACCCCGCTGCCAATCCAAGCGATTAGCATGAAAAATTGCCTCCGCCGGATTCCCCACTTCTCGGTAATGCTGCTCTAAAATTTCATGAGCTTTGCGAGTTTTCGGATTATCCCGATCGGCATCCAAACGCCGCAATAAATCGTGAATCCGATACCAGTTATCCCCCCGCTTATGCGATTTCCACACAAAGGAAAAACCCGTCAACATCTCAAAATTTGCACTGCTTGCCTGGAAGTGGCAACCAGCTCCCAATTTTACGTACAAATCATCATCAAAAGCGCGGCTAGCACTCAGCGAATGCACGGCCGATCGCACTTCGCGATCGACATAACTCAGCAACCGATCTGTTAATTCCGCAGTCTTGTTTTCCAACTTCGGAATCCGCGCAAAATCCGACGAAATCAACTCAATTCCCCGCCTTCTTTCTGCCAGCACCGCATCCGCGCACAAACCCAAATAAAACGGATGTACCTGCAAATTCTCCCAATTATCAGCGGGATTGACGCTGGCATATTTAATTACCGCATCTGCCAAATCTGCCTTGTCAATCTTCACTTTGTGCAAGTAATCCCTCGCATCATCCGGCGACAAATGCCACACCAATTGTGCATCTATATAATCTGCGGGAATGGGAAACCTTGACGCATTCTGCCACCGCAATTGCGTCACCGGACACTCTCGCCCCGCCACAACAACTACAATCCCCAAGTTGTAATCCAATGCCCTCAACAACCGCCGAAACCACTCATCTTGATACCAAAAAGTTGCGCCTTGAGAATTGCGTTTTTCATCCCACATTTTCTCGTGAGTATCGAACAGCATCACGAGGCGATCGGGTTTATTTTTGCCAGCCATTGCCGCATTCAAATCCCCAGCAAACAATTTCGGCAAATTGTCGCTTAACTCAGTATCAATATCTAGACGGCGAATTTCCTCCGCCTTTTCATCGCTGACGCCCAAGCGATTTTGAATTAATTTCATTGCCCGCTTAATCCCGCCGAATTTATCTATCCCTTTCAGCACAGCTACAGCTTGCGCCACCACCGGAAAATCTGCAAAAGTTTCAACTATAGGTACCATCAATTCCGCCACATCATCGGGAAAAAGTTGGTTTAGAGTGGCCTGTGATTCGCCTTTGTTCAGCAAATACCAAAAGCAAGCAAAGTCATAATTGGGAAATTTAAATTTATATTTCTTAGTTTCTGCTGCCAAATTTCGGCGCAGCATCAGCAAGCCGTAAAATCTATCTTGCGGTTTATCTTCTTTAATCGGTATCAATCCGAAATCGTGCCTGACTACGGGTATGGGAGTATAGGTTTTAGGTTCAGCGTGGCGGACGAAATCAGCAACTTCAGCGGCTTGTGATTCTGGGAGTGCGCGCAATTGTTGCCAAACCTGCGGCGAAAATCTTTTGCAGCAGTGAAACTGCAAGTGTTTTAGCAGCAATGACTTGCCGTTGCCTCCATCGCCGTAAAAATACAAAATTTGTTCGCGGGGCGGGTCTTCGTTTAAATAAAAGGCAAATCGGCGGGTAAATTCGTGTCTGTCGGTGAAGAGCTGGAGTTTGCGATCGTCGCTAATAGATTCGCTTTCAAAATCTTCGTCGTCAATTGGCATAAATGTGCGGGTGAGGTGTAATTTAATTATAAGCAAAAATTAGATGGGTTCGGTGATTGAAATCTCGTCTCCACAAACTTTAGTTTCTATCGCTTGAGACTAAGAGAGCAAGGAAGTATTTAACCACTAATTGGCATAATTCTTCAGTCCTCTTTAGAGGACTTTAGCTTTGAGGCAGGGGTTTAAACCCCTGCCGGATCGTGGCGATCGTGCAATATCTGAGAAACAAATAATTTTAGTGAAATTATTTAAGTACCTTGCGCCAAAGGTTGCAACAATTGGTGACAGAGAAATAGAGCTGTGTTAGAACAGCTATCGATCGACCAGCCAAGCTATCTTAGAAAGGACGCTAGCGAAAGCACAGTCATGGCACCTTCCACTAATCCAAATCCGGCGGATTCATCTGCAAAACAGTCTCTAGAGGCTGGGCTAGCAGCTTTGAAACAGCAGGATTACCCCACCGCGATCGCCCTTTTAGAATCCGTTACCCAAACCGCAGCTAATCAACCGTCGGGAATCCGCGCGCAGATGGGTTTGGTGGCTGCATACAAAGCAACCGGTAACGTGAAAGAGGCGATCGCCCTGTGCTCTTCCCTCGCCAAAAGTCCTAACTCTCAAGTCAAAACTTGGGCCGATCGCGCTTTAAAAGAATTAACCCCCCCTCGCCCCCCAAAACCACCGGAAAATAAACCAAAATCCGCAGAAACTCCCCCCGAAACAGGCTTTGTCGCCTTTGATGCCGGAACTAAATCGCCGAAAAAATCGCTTGGGGGCGATCGACCGACCGCCGATAAAAAAACAGGATTTTTACCTTTAGAGCCGACTGCCGCGCCTGGAAACGCCAAATCGAAACCGATTTACCCGCCACCTCCACCCCCCACAAGCCCGACTTCTGAACCGGAAAACTCGACCGAAACCGCACCCGATACAGAAATTAGCGGCGAAAAGAGTTCCGGTTCCCCAACAGATATCCCCGGAGTCGCCAGCCCAGATACTTACCAACTCACTTGGCGCGAAGCTGGGCGCGCGAAAAGCCCCCGCCCCCTCAAACCGCTGAAGTTGCTGGAGTTTCGGCTGCAAGCCGTTGCAAGTGCGATCGCCCTATTTTTCCTAGCCCGGTTTGTCCTGCAATTCCTGCTGACAAACACTAATTCTCTGTTGGTTCAGCTTTACATATTCACTAGACTGCCTATTTTCGCGCCGATTCAGCTTTTTTACCGCGATCCAACTCCGTTTGTTCAGATGGTTTTTGGATTGCTTTTGGCCTCGTCTCCCTGGCTGATAGACGCGCTGCTGAAACTGTTTTGCGGCGTCGAAACTCTGCGCGGGTCAGTTTTATCGAAGCACAGCAAGGAAGCTAGTCGCGTATTGCGAAGTTTTTGTACCAAGCAAAATATGCCGGTGCCGGTGCTGAAACTCTTGCCGCTGAATGTTCCTGTAGCTTTCAGTTACGGCTGTTTGCCCCGTTTGGCTCGGATTGCGGTGAGTCGCGGGCTGTTGGAACAATTGACGGATGATGAAATTGCCACTATTTTCGCGCGGGAGTTGGGCCATATCTCTCACTGGGATTTTGCGCCGATGTCCCTGGCGCTGCTGGTGATTCAGATTCCTTACCTGATTTATTGGCAGGTCGCGCACTGGCAAGAGCGGTTGTGTGATTTAATGACGATCGAGTTTTTGCGTTCTGCTGTCAAATTTGTGGCCGCTGCAATTTCTGCTACCAGTTACGGGATTTATAAGTTGTTCAGGTGGCCGATGTTGTGGGTGTCGCGCCGCAGAGTGTATTTTAGCGATCGCACTGCTGCTGAAATTACGGGCAATCCTAACGGTTTGACGCGGGCACTGGCTAAAATTGCGATCGGCATTGCTGATAATATCGAACAGCAAAAACAAACTAGCTTTTTCCTCGAAAGTTTCGATCTATTGTTACCCGTAGGTGTTGGACAAGCTGTAACCCTTGGTTCTGCTGCATTACACGCGCCGCTGGAACAGATTTTGCTGTGGGATGTCAGCAATCGGGAGCGCAACTGGTTGACGGTTAACAGGGCGCATCCTTTGCTGGGAGAGCGTTTGAAGCTGTTGGCCCTCTATGCTCAATTTTGGCAACTGGAGACTGAGTTAGATTTGGCAGACGCGGGAGTGCCAGAACAACCCAGGAAAGGAAAATTCTCTTTGTTTAAGTCAATACTCGAATTTAAAGATTCAAAACTATTTTTACAGGGTGCGCCGTTTTTTGGAATTCCGATGAGTTTGGCGATAGTCGGCGTGCTTTGGCTGATTGGCGGGATTTTTTCGAGGACGAGTATCTGGCAGTTGGATTGGCTTTGGGGCGATCGATCGATTATTTGGGGCTGTTTGCCGATCGGATTTAGCATCGGTACTTTGATGCGGATCAATTATTTCTTCCCGGATATTATACCGCGAGAAACCGCTTCGCCGAGTTTGCCGGAAATTTTGTCAAATCCCGAGAGTTTGCCGTTGGATGCTGAACCGGTGCGGTTGGAAGGGCAACTTTTGGGTCGATCGGGTATGAATAATTGGCTGGGACAAGATTTGATTTTGCAAACGGCGACGGGTTTGGTGAGGTTGCACCATGTTTCGAGGTTTGGCTACATTGGCTCTTTGTGGCCATTTTTGTTCAAAGAGACTACTCGCCCTAGCGATTTGATCGGAACATCTGTTGTGGCGACTGGTTGGCTGCGCCGGGGTGCTACTGTGGCGATCGACCTTGAAAGTCTCCGCAGTCAAGGAGGGAGGGTTAGTGACAGCGGACATCCGATTTGGTCTGCGATTTTGGCTTTTGCTGCTGCTTTTTGGGGCGCATACATCATTATCCAAGGCCCAAGGTGAGCAATAGTTGTCCGATTGTGGTGTGAATCGCTCTCAACGCGCAGCCAGGATTAGTTTTGAGTTAAACAGCGGAGGGGCGATACTCTACGAGGGCTTCGCTAACGATGTTCTTGGTGCTAGTGGCGCACCCTACACTCCATTAGTGTCAACTTAAGCCTGAAGCCATGTCAAAATCAGGGTTGTAGCCGAGTCTAGATCCCCCTAAATCCCCCTTAAGAAGGGGGACTTTGATAAGACTCTTGTCCCCCCCTTCTTAAGGGGGGCTAGGGGGGATCTAGGGTTAATAGTCAAAGAGCAGCCTGTGACAGGGTTTGACGTTAAGTTGACACCAATGACTACAGTCTTCTTCCTTCTTCCTTCTTCCGTCATAAAGAAAAGTTGCTTTTTTGCCAGCACTCTGTTACATTAGTTTACATAAATTGGATTGAACCAAATAGCGCGATAACTTCAGTTGGCTAAAATCGATAAGGCATTGCGTAAAAATTGTCAACATCCCAACACAGCAAGTACAGCCAGCCGCTTGTCGGCTGTTTTTTTTCGACCGCTATTTTTGCTGTGCGGGATGAATTCTCAAAAGTGATTCAGATGTGGTTTGCGTTAAATTCAGACTGAAATCTTCCTAAATAACTAGCTCTGTTACCAAGGCTGTGATACCTTTAAAGAATGCTCGGACTCTGCCGGGCCGGATTTAAGGGATACCGGGTAAGTGAGTAGTTCTCAGCATTAGGAGCGAGATTAGGATCGAGGTAAGATTACTGGCTGAAAAAATGTTAGCCATTTTATCCATCACTGTATTAAACTGAATACTGGCATTCCGATCGCTTGCAATTGACATCCTTGGACATAAATTTCGAGACGGCGCTGGCTATAAACATTCTGAATCAAAACCGGAAGCAAGTAATACAGAATAGCCAATAGCCTAAACATTTGAGTGATGACTAAAAGTTTACACAACAACCTGAGATTTAAAAGCTCTCTGCATCGGCGGTTAAGTTCCGGCCTTATCAGAGTAAATCATCTTTTTGTTCTAAAAGGTGGGGGGAGCTGTCAAGGTTGGTGGGAGGAATGCGCCAATTATCGGGTTATGTGGTGTTTGCCTGAAGTCAATATTCAGTTGACTTGAGGTAATTCTGTTCGAGCAAATTAATTAAAATCCAAGTCGGGAGGACTTTTTCATGTCTATTCGTCTTTATGTTGGCAATCTACCCAAGGAACTCGATCGCCAAGAATTGCAAGAAGTTTTTGCACCGGAGGGCGAATCTGTTACCACAAAGGTAATTACAGACCGCAAAACTGGTAAATGCAGAGGCTTCGGTTTTGTGACGGTGCTAACCGACGAACAAGCCGACCAAGTTATTGAGAAATACAATGGCTTGATGTTCAAAGAAAACCCGCTGAAAATAGAAAAGGCATTGCCCCGTTCTAAGGGTAAATCTGAAAAGGGCGAAGACGATCAGCAGCAGTCGCCGCCGTCACCGCAGTTGGTGTCGGCATCGGCCTCTGTGCCTATGCCTGTGCCTGCGCCGCAGCAACAGCAGCGCTCGGCTTCGGCTCCTCCTACCCAAGGTGGAGGCGGTTCCAGCAAAAGCAATCGCCGTCGGGGTGACAATAACAAGTCTCGCCGCAATCAGTCAGCAACAACGGTGTCGAGCGCTGATTCCGGCTCGGTGCAGCCAGATCCGCGCTGGGCGAGTGCTCTGGAAGAACTCAAGCAAAGATTGGTGGAAGCTCAGACTACTAATTAGTCGAAAATGGCGGCTAATTGCTGCTGTCTCTCGACTGTGGTTGACTGAATGTATCTGCAAGTGCGATCGAGAATGGGTCAAAAAACCCTGTTCTCGATCGCACTCTTTTATAGTAAAAAAACCTCTAATATCTAGCAGTGCGGTAAAATAAGCGCGATCGGGCAAGTAATGAAAACTCAAGTCTTCACTACCCACCAGTTGGATTTTGGTCGATCGACCGGACACGATATCATATCCTGAGAATGGTTGGCAAAAAAACCCGGTTTCTCTGAAAATATAGGGTTGAGGAGCGAGACATCTAGAAAGAAACCAGGTTTTTAGCCCGTCTAAACAAGTCCTCTTTATTCGATTGGCCCGAATTCGATTGTCTCAATAAACTCAAAAATCTTGTTCATAATTCCCTCAACTTCAGACTCCAGGGAACCCAATTCATCCCCCTCCTGATAAATTCGCTGACAGCTTACCGTGTAGCAAAAATCGTCAGCAATAAAAGCCATAAGTCCCCGGTAAGCATCCAACCGAGTCAGAGGGCCCTCGTTTTTCTGCACGCTGAGAGTTGCACCGGCAGGCAAATCTAAAACTACGAAATAAGCTTCTTCATCTTCTAAATATTCTGCGTGGAGTAACTTAGAATTGGGAACATTAGCAAGAATTGCCTGAGAAACAAAATTGTCGAGAAAAGACTTGAGATAACCTTCCTCGCCAACCGACTCGATTGTTTCTTCTACTTCACCAAGAACAGGGAAATAATCAATTTTCAGCAAAACGCCAAAGTCGTCTGAAAATGCGACACAGCCTTCTTGGTCATCAATTTTACCGCCTCGTTGATCGTCAACTGGAACGGGAACGCTAAAATTGCCTTCAGGAGATACGTACCATGCCGCATCGAAATCAGACTCTTCGCCCTCTACTTCCGAGTAAGCAGCAATTACATCCTCAATAATTTCCGCAGCTTCCTCGTCTTCCACACCTAATGCTTGCTGGAATTCTTGGAGGAAAGCCTCGTGCTTCTGGGATATTTCCCCATCTGCGACAAACATTGCTGCTGTTATTGCAAAAGTATCCAACACTAACTCATCTGGCATGGATTCCCAAGCAGTATTAAATAATGCTCCTAAACCGTCTTGGGCAACAATACCGGCGAGTCTTTGAAACATTGCTGACATATCATCTTCCGAGTATTCAGCAAATATTTCTGATTCCCAAAGTATGCTTTCTAAGATATCAGCATCCGTGTCAGGGGAATTTGCCTCTGCTGCGACAAGTGCTACCGCTGCTACGGATTCTTCTAAAGTTAAGCTTGCTTCGGATTGGTCTTCTGAACTGAATATTTTATCAAACTTGCCCACAGGTTTTGCCCCGCTAGTGTTTAGTTTTGCTATTCATAGCAAATTTATGACATAAAAAGATAGTCGTCAGGGATACATTTACTTTTTGCAAAATGCCGCCAGTCAATGTAGGGTGCGTCTAGCCTTACACCTTACCACTGGTGAATATAAAATCTCCAATTAATTTACCAAGGACTGCCAATTATTGTGAATCCGGCCCAAAACTTCGGGCGTGAGAAATCTGCATTTGGTACTTGTGCCGATTGAGTAAGGTCGATCGCGCCTTGAGTTCCCCGCAATTGACCGTTTTTAATTAAAATTTGTTTGTGGATCCTTGCCAGTTGAGCTTTTCTGAGCGCTTCAGCTTTAACCCTCTTTTGTCACTCTACGCAGAGGAAAACGTGCCATAAGGGATATTGAGGTTTTGAAAAATTGAACGAGTT
>NZ_JAUBRN010000098.1:0-14300 GCF_036701875.1 Microcoleus sp. MON1_C5
AGGTACTGGAATAATAATGAATCCTCCTGTATTTATTGTTTTAAGCACTGCCTAGCCCTTAACTGAACCGTATTGCTGTATCTGGCATCGCACAAACTCGTTTTTCGGCAGACCTGCTGACAGCGGATATACACTCCGCAGGATTGTAGACAAAGATGGCAATTACACCTCAGCTTTTCCAGAGATGCTGTCTAAAGTTGAGAGTGATTGTTTAATCATTGCCCAAGAGTGAAAATATTTAGGAAAACTACAAAACCCGCTTAATTAGGCGGGTTTTGTCGATCGAACAGGGGGTTTGCACCGACGACCTATACGATGCCAAGTTTGATATGATATCGTTTCCGGTTGCATCGGCATAATAAAATCGAGTCAACAGTTAACACTCAACGATTCAGTTTTTCGACCCCGAGTCATATCAACTGCGGTAGCATCGGAATTAATATTACCCACAGGTTGGACACGGCGCCGTGCAGTTAGAGAGTCGATGGCAGAGTGTCCCCTACCATCTCTCCTACAAAACCGTGCTTGCGACTTTCACCGCACACGGCTCCTGAGTGGTGTAATCCTGGTTATGGATACAGTAAGATCGCATCATGATCTGATTGCTACGGCTTGATAGTTTTCCTTTTACCCCTACATCCCACCATCAGATTTTTCTGTGGCATTAGGCTTTTAAAGGGCTACTTGGTCTCTATCTTTTACACCACCCGGTGCTGTCAGCATATCTCTGTCATTACAACAAAGCATTGGCTTGTGCGACCATCCCTCACACTCACAGCTTACGGCTAGCAACCTACTTATTTTTAAGGGCTGTGAGAGCTTTACTTCGTTCCGATTACACATTGGTTGAACATGACAGCGTAATGCTTTCCACGCCCGTTTTTGGGCAGTGCTAATAAGTCAATCCGATAATTGCTTATGCCCTATCCTTGCCTTTTGGCTTGGTCTTTCAGCCGTTTGACCATCTATCATAACGGTGGTTCAGACACATTTTTGCTTTCGCTACGCATAAGTTCTTGCTCGACAGCTACCCCATTCGGCTAGGAGTCTTCTGCCTTTTATCCCCGCTTTATCCTGTTAGTTGCTATCCAACAAAATAGGGGATATGCTTTTACCGCTGCACCTGCGGACTGGGACTTGACTTAATGCCTCACCCAGAAATGTAATCAGTTATCACTAACTCCTCGGAGTCAGGCTAACCGTCCCTGGATAGGAGAACCTATCCATTTAGGCTAAACGAATCGCACACCGAAAACGATATTACTTCTGGCTCATCAGAATTTATTTGCCATGATTATACACCGTATTCCAGGTTCATAAAGTAGTAGGGACAAGGCAATGCCTTGTCCCTACGGGGATTCATGGATTAGGGGTATACTTCACAAACAACGTGGAATCGGCAGTAAGATGTTTGGTTTCACCCTTTTTTGATTCGCCAACAGTCTCTTAATCCATCGTCCCTACAATATTCTCACCTAATTAATTAGCTCGATCGCACTAGAGGAGAGCAAAATCTGTGGCAGTAATCACGCTTGCAGGCACATTGCTGAGAGTTGCCAAAAGTTGCCCGGAACCAGTAACTCGGATGAGGGTAGAACTATTCTCGGCCACAATGCTTAGTTGGGAGAAATCCAGACCACCCATTAAGCCGATCGAATCGATACCGTATTGAAAGTCTAAAATAGTCTCGCTGCCGAGGTCAATACCCAACATGAATCGATCGTTTCCGGTGCCTCCAATCAGAGTATCATTCCCTTGATCTCCAAACAAGAAATCGTCCCCAGCACTGCCAAGCAAACTATCCTCATCCTTACCGCCGTAAAGAGTATCGTTCCCGACCTCCCCATTGACAGTATCCTGACCTTCATTGCCAAACAGCAAATCGTTGCCCAAACCGCCGCATATTTGGTCTTGTCCGCCAGCAGAACCAATGGGAAGAGGGCTACCAATATCCCCGTACACTGTATCTTCCCCCTGGCCACCGCAGATAGTATCACTTCCTTCATCGCCAAACAGCAGGTTGCTGCCCAATTCGCCGAAAACTAAGTCATCGGCCTTGCCGGCACGCACTGTATCATCACCGTCACCGCTGGCGATCGTATCTTGATTTTTCTCTCCACTGAGGAAGTCATCGCCCGCCAAACCAAACAGCAAATCATTGCCAGTCAAATCCGGGTCGAAGGGGTTAATAGTTCCCCCGTAGATAGTATCGTTACCCTGGTCGCCAATTAAAGTATCGCTCTCCTGGTCGCCAAAAATAATGTCGTCATCTTTGCCGCCGTAAACAACATCTTCGTTCTTGCCCGCAAAGATTAAATCATCTCCAGCAACCCCGTTGAGGTAATCATTACCCTCATTGCCAAACAGCAAGTCGCTGTCTATATCTGGGCCAACCGGGAAAGCACTGTTAAGTCCCCCGTAAATATTATCATTGCCCTGCAACCCGGCCAACAAATCATCGCCGTCAAAGCCATTTATTTCCTCACCGTTATTAGTGGCGAGAATAGTGTCGTTGCCATTAGTACCGTTGCGGGTATTAGTGACAGAACTCGGGGCACGAACACTGCCAATGCTTGGTAAAACAATTTGTTCACAAATGCAGTCAGCATCTTGTCCTTCTTGCGGTGGTAGTGGTGTTGGTGTTGGTGTTGGTGTTGGTTGGACTTGGGCGAAGGAATTCCCAAAGTTAATATTGCTAACATTAGTGCCGCTGACAGCAATAATATCAGCAGGATTGGCAGTAGTTTGCGTCCAACCAGGCTGATTTACTTCCCGAACTCGATAAGTTCCCGGTCTTAAATTAGCGAAACTGTAGCCGCCCAAACTATCAGTTGAAGTGTTAACTTCTCCAGCATCTAAAGAGTTATTGCTGTTAGCGTCAAGGAAGATTTGCCAGTTCGGCAAGAGCGGTTCTTGAGTGTCCAAAACCCCATTGTTATTCAGGTCATTAAACTTGCTGCCCCTAATGCTAATATTTTGGAAATTGCCGAAATTAATTCCACTACGACTTTCGCCACTGCCCAGATTAACCGCCGCCGGATTAGCAGTAGTTTGCGTCCAGCCAGTCTGCTGCACTTCCCCCACATTGTAGGTGCCGGGATTGAGGTTGTTGAAACTGTAATTACCAGAATTGTCAGTGGTAACAGTAGTTTCGCCCGAATCTAAAGAGTTGTTCCCGTTCGCATCGAGGAAAATTTGCCATCCCGAAAGACCAGTTTCCTCCGCATCCCGAGTACCGTTGCCGTTGCCGTCGTTGAATTTAAGACCGCTGATGCTGCTTTGTTGGACGGGAGTCGGAGGCTGAGGCGGAGTCGGAGGCAGAGGCGACGTTGGTGTTGGTGTTGGTGTTGGCGGGACTGCTTGGTTGCCGAAATTGGCAGTGGAAGTTTGACCTGGATCTAACGGAACCGTTCGCGGGTTAGGGGTGGTTGCGGTAAAACCTGTCGGCACCACTTCCCGGACGTTGTAAGTGCCTGTTTGCAGGTTGGGGAAGCTGTAGCTGCCATCGGTACCGGTAGTAACTTGGGTTTCTCCGGTGTCTGAAGTGCCGTTGTTGTTAGTGTCAAGGAAAATCGTGACGCCAGGGATGCCAATTTCTCCGGTATCTTGAGTGCCGTTACCGTTGGTGTCGTTGAATTTAAGGCCAGTTATGGTGCCCGTCTGGAGGCTATTGCCGAAATTAACTGTAGCAGGAGTCGTTTCACCTGCTGCCAGCGTCACTGAAACCGGATTGGGAGTAGTTGGCTGGCTTAATGACGGTACAACTTCCCGAACGTTGTAAGTGCCGGAGGGCAAGTTGGGGAAATTGAAGCCGCCGTTAGCATCGGTAGTTGCCGAAGTTTCTGTGGCATCGAGAATGCCGTCGTTGTTAGTGTCGAGGAAAACAGTGACTCCGGCAACACCAAGTTCTCCGGCTGCTTGAGTGCCGTTGCCGTCAATGTCGTTAAATTTTATACCAGTAATGCTGCCCAGTACAGCGGGTGTAGATCGATTGCCAAAATTAACTGTAGCAGGAGTAGTTTGACCTGCTGCCAGCGTGACTGCAACCGGATTGGGAGTAGTTGGCTGGCTGTTTGGCGGCACGACTTCCCGGACGTTGTAATTACCGGAGGCCAAGTTGGGGAAAGTGAAGCTGCCGTTAGCATCGCTGGTTGCCGAAGTTTCTGTGGCACCGAGAATGCCGTCGTTGTTAGTGTCGAGGAAAACAGTGACTCCGGGCACACCAACTTCTCCGGCAGCTTGAGTGCCGTTGCCGTCAATGTCGTTAAATTTTATACCAATAATGCTGCCGAGTACAGCGGGTGTCGATCGATTGCCGAAATTCACCGTAGCAGGAGTAGTTTGTCCAGCAGCCACTGTCACTGCAACCGGATTGGGAGTAGTGGGCTGGCTGTTGGCCGGTACAACTTCCCGAACGTTGTAAGTGCCTGCGGGCAAGTTGGGGAAATTGAAGCCGCCGTTAGCATCGGTAGCTGCCGAAGTTTCGCCGGCACCGAGGATGCCGTCACCGTTGGTGTCGAGGAAAACTGTAACTCCGGGAACGCCAAGTTCTCCGGCAGCTTGAGTGCCGTTGCCGTCAATGTCGTTAAATTTGATGCCGGCGATGGTACTCAGCGGTACTGGTATTGCTTGGTTGCCGAAATTAACTGTAGCAGGAGTAGTTTGACCTGCTGCCAGCGTCACGGCAACCGGGTTAACCGTAGTTATTTGGCTTCCAGCCGGTACAACCTCCCGGACGCTGTAAGTGCCAGCAGGCAAGTTGCCGAAAGTGAAACGGCCGTCAGCCCCGGTAGTTGCGGAAGTTTCGCCGGCACTGAGGATGCTGTCATTGTTAGTGTCGAGGAAAACTGTAACTCCGGCGACGCCAAGTTCTCCGGCAGCTTGAGTGCCGTTGCCGTCAGTGTCGTTAAATTTGATGCCGGTGATGGTACTCAGCGGTACGACAACGGGAACAGGCTGTGCCGAAAATTCCGAAGTATTGCCGGCGGCGTCGGTTGCTGTCGCGGTGATTAATTGGCCTGCGGTGACGGCTGCTGGGAAAGTTTGATTGAAAGCAGCGTTGCCGGCAGCGTCAGTAGTTACCGGGATAGAAGCGATGAAGGTTTGACCTTGGGTTCCCGGGGGATTGTTGGCGAAAAATTGGAGGGTGAAGGGGGTACTGGGAATGCTGTTGTAAGTTCCCGCGACGGTGACGCTGCCAGCGCTGGCGGTAGCGGTAGTGAGTACGGGGGTGTTTTGGAGGTTGTTGGCTCCTGTGTCGGCGTCGCCGGGATCGTTGGCGGTGATGCCGTTGTTGCCGAGGTCGATGCCTAAGCCAAGATTGGCAAAGATCGAGTTGTTTTGGATGCTGTTGCCGATACCGGCGAGGAGGTTTACTCCTGAACCGAGGTTGCTGGCGATCGTATTTCCTTGACCGGCTGCTGTACCGCCGATCGCATTATTGTTTGCGAGGTTAATCAATACCCCAGTAGTATTGGGCAGCGGAGTCGTACCGTTGGCCCCGACGCCGATGAAGTTGCCGAACAACGAGTTGCCGACAGTCGTGGGGTCAACAAGGGCGACACCGTTACCGTTGCCGGAAATAATGTTGCGGGCGGCTGGGGTAGTCCCGCCAACAATGTTGTTGGTTGCACCTCCCTGGATGGCTACGCCGAAAGCAGTGTTAGGGACAGGGGCGGTGCCGTCAAAATTAGTGCCGATGAAGTTGCCTGTCAGAATGTTGTTCGTGGCACCGGGATTGAGAATGACCGTACCGCTATTGGTGTTGCCGGAAATGACATTTCCGCTAACAGTGTTGTTCGGTACGCCGACGATGGTAACGCCGCTGGCGTTGGGCAAGGCGGCGGTTCCAGCAGCGTTGATGCCGACGTAGTTGCCCAGCACTTGGTTGCCTCCTGTACCACCGACGATGATGACGCCATCGGCAGTATTTCCAGAAATGACGTTGCGATCGCCTGCTGCAATCCCGCCGATAATATTATTGCTGCCACCATTCTGAACGGCCACGCCAAATAAGGCGTTGGGCGAGGCGGCGGTGCCGGCGCTGTTGATGCCGATGTAGTTTCCCGCTACGATGTTGCCGTTGCTTTCAAGGGAAATGCCGGTGTTGCCGAAGCGGTTAACGATCAATCCGCGCAAGGTGCTGCCACCACCCAAAACGCGAAAACCGCTGACACCAACTGTATTGGCTCCATTGATTTCGATCAGCGGGGTGCCGGCGAACCCCGGTTGGCTAGTGCCGTCGATGATTGTGGGAACGTTAATATTTGGCAAGACAGTCAGAGGTGCGATCGTCTGAACGCCTGTGGCGGGAATGGCAAAGTTAATATTGTGCGGTGGTGCGGCCGCTGCATTCGCATCCGTAATCGCTTGTCGCAGCGAACCCGGCCCAGCATCGTTGATATTAGTAACAGTAAACGTCGCCAAGGTATGCGCGTAACTTGCCATTACCTCCGGCTCGATCGCCAATCCTGTTTTAATCGCTCCCGTAGCGTATTCAAGTACCCAGTTTCCGCCTTTTTTGGCACTCCCCGTAATATCTGAAGAAGCGGCAATATTAGCTTTTGTTAACTTGCTCAGCTTTTGTACAAAAGCCTCTCCTTTTTCACCTGCTGCTACGTTACATCCGTATAGCAGAATATCAAATCGATTTTTAATTGAGTTGACAGATGACGAAAACCACCGTTTCAAACAGTTGCGATATGTTTCTAAATTGTCGGAATTCAGGATAGTTGGCCCTAGCTGCAAACTTCCCGATTCCCCGTGAGAAATAATGTGAACGCTTTCTATACCTTTGCGGCTCTGCAATGCTTCGGCAATTTGTTCGATGCCATCCTGCGTGCGATCGACTAAAATTACCTCTGTACCCGCTTTAACACCGACCGCCAGACTTTGCCAATCTTCAACTGCTGAATCTACGAATACTATTTGTTGGTTTTTCATAATTACCTTTCCCTCATGCACCTAGTTAGGTTTTCAAAATGTTGTTTCCGTGCGATGATAGTCGCTACTTCAATTCACCACAAATACGGCAACCACAAAACCCGCCTTTAACTGAGTAAAAGAGTTGTACAGACAAAGCTTTACGATTATCTATTTTTGTGATTCTTGTAAATCTGTTGGATCTGGAAAGTTACTCGATCGCACTTTTTCATTCTCAACTTAAAAAAAACAGACCCCAGGTACAGCTAGCTTGTTCCCGATTACGGAAATTTTTCCAAAAACGTAAGTATAATTTACACAACTTAATGTTCGGTTTTTTACTAAGTACACTTTGGTGAAAAAGAATCCAACTCTGTATAAGTTCCAAACCCAGAGAGTGGTAGGTATCCAGCAATTCTTCAATCTCAAATCTCCAGTCTCGAATCTCAAACCGCAGGGCTGGGATTTTGGCAAATTCAGCGTGTCCCTCATAACATAGAGGAATAGTCGCCTTCATGGCATCATAGAAACTTGTCCCTCACATAATTGAAATAGATGACCGCTCAAAACTCCCCTGTTTCCCCCGTCACCTGGATGGAAGACCGAGTTCTGCTAATTGACCAAAACCGACTGCCGAAAGAATACGGTGTAGTCGAAATTAGCCGCTGCGAAGATATGGCTGAGGCGATTAAAACTATGATAGTCCGAGGTGCTCCGGCGATCGGGGTAGCAGCAGCCTACGGGATGTATTTGGGGGCGCGAGAAATCGAAACGGGCGATCGTACCGAGTTTTTTACTAAACTAGAACAAGTTGGCGAGTTATTGCGATCGACTCGTCCCACTGCGGTTAATTTGTTTTGGGCCATATCGCGAATGCTCAAAACAGCCGAGAGAACTAGCGGTTCTGTCGAACAAGTGCAAAAAACTTTGTTAGAAATGGCCAAAACCATTCAAGCAGAAGACTTGCAAACTTGTAAAGATATCGGCGACAAAGGTTTAGAAGTTCTGCCCGCTACACCGGAAAAATTGAACTTACTAACTCACTGCAATGCCGGTGCATTAGCAACAGCAGGCTACGGTACTGCTTTAGGTGTATTTCGTTCTGCTTGGCGAGAAGGAAGACTCGGAAGAGTTTTTGCAGACGAAACTCGGCCGCGTCTCCAAGGTGCAAAACTGACTACTTGGGAATGCGTGCAAGAAGGAATTCCCGTGACATTGATAGCAGACAATATGGCCGCTCACTGCATGAAACTCGGCATGATTCACGCAGTAGTTGTAGGTGCAGACAGAATCGCTGCTAACGGCGACGCTGCCAATAAAATTGGCACTTACAGTTTAGCAATTGTTGCCAAAGCTCACAACGTCCCGTTTTTTGTCGCCGCGCCTCTGTCAACAATTGATTTTGAACTTTCCGACGGCAGCAAAATCCCCATTGAAGAACGCGATCCAGTTGAAATGTATCAAGTTGGAACTACGCGAATTTGTCCTGTGGGAGTCGAATTTTACAATCCCGCTTTTGACGTAACTCCGGCCGAATTAATCTCAGGAATTATTACAGAACACGGCACGGTTGCTCCTTGGGCGTTGAAACAGTTTCAGGCCAAACAATTAGTTTGATTGTATGTTCCTCAACCGCTCATTCCACCTGTTATCTGTGAAATTAAGCAGGATTTCTAGCAGCCGCAACTGGCAGCTCAAAGTTGCGATCGCAGCTCTAACTCTGCCAGTTCTTTTCAGTCATGTCTCGGAAGCTCAAGTTTCACAAACGCTTAAAGCTAAGGAATCAGAAGCCAAAAAATTTGTCGGTTCGATGAATAAAGCTCAGCAATTTTACTATGCTGAAAAAGCAGGTTTTACAAGTTCTGTTTCCAATCTATTGGTTTATATTGGTCTCCCAATTAAACCTGACGCAGCCAATTATAGCTACTCGATCGGCATGATGAAAAAAGGTGCTGTATTTAACTACGGAGTATCGAAGCAAGCTAATCTCAGAAGCTTTGTTGGTGGAGTCTTTTTAGTAGGAAACAAGACCCAAACTATCTTGTGTCTAAATGCTGCTCCTGGCAAGATTAAACCACCTAATCCAATCACTACCAGTCAGGATGTATTCTGCCCTGCTGGTACAATCCTAATTCCTCAATAAAGCCTGTCTAAGTTAGTGTATAATTTAGCCGATAATTGGATAGTAAGCCCCGATTTAGCTAAGCAATTACTGTCAGGGGGCGCTACTCTGCTTGATGCTCGCGCACCTATTTTAAAGTGGTTTTGCCATCTCCCACCAGCTATTCCCGTAACTTGGCAGGAATTTTCCCGTTCCGACTTTCCCCACAAGGGAAAAATTCTAGAAAATAACACAGTTTTAACTCAAAAACTGCAAGCAATTGGTATTTGTCAAGACAAACCTGTGATAGTGGTTGCCGATTCTGTGAAAGGGTGGGGCGAAGACGGAAGGATTGTTTGGATGTTGCGGACTTTGGGACACGAAAAAGCCGTTTTTGTGGATGGAGGATATCGGGCTTTAATCAAAGCTGGAATTAATCGAGTGAAATCTGCAAACAATCCACCGATAACAGGAGATTTTGTAATATTTCGCCGCTCGAATTGGGAAATTCAGCGGGATGAATTGAAAGCTATTTTAGGCAATGAGAATTTAGTAGTTATCGACGCCCGAGAGCGGCGAGAATATGCAGGTAAAACGCCTTACGGAGAACAGCGGGGCGGCCACATTCGTGGTGCGGTTCACCTTTACTACAAACAGTTGATGGACAAACAAGGACAACTGCTGAGTCGTGGCGAAATTGTTGCTATTTTGCTGCAAAAAGGAGTTTCGCAGTCAACTCAAATTGTGAGTTATTGCTCCGGGGGAATTCGCTCTGCATGGTTGACTTGTGTCTTGACAAATGTGGGATTTAATGCTAGGAATTATGCAGGATCAATGTGGGAATGGTCGGCTTCGCCAGCAGATAGCTATCCTTTATCAGTAATCCTTTCACGGGCAGGCTAGAAGCCCGCCCCACAAGAAAATTTAATGTTTGTGGAACAGGCCGGAAAGCCTGTTCTTGAGAATTGTATCTGAACTCAGATTCAACCTATTAACTACAAACGCTCGATGTTGAGAATCTCAACCGACTTGTTCGATATACTGAGCGAGATCGTCGCGCAGGCGGCTGAGTTCGGCTTCGGTGGTCACGCGCACGCGATCGTCCCTAACCGTAATCAGCACTTTCGCAGCAAAAGGAGTTGGCCAGATATTCGGGTTGCAGAAAACTTCTAAAAATACATCTCCTGCATACCGATATTCCATAGGTTTTTGGGGAGAAGCTTTAGCGCCAGCAGTTTTGGCGGCTACAGCTTTCAAGCTTTCCATCAAAGCTGCAATCTCGCTTTGCAAATCCCGCGCGGCTTGCGGGGAAAAGCTAAAGGAGACAGAACCTTCGACTAAATTCAGTGTCAGCGGAGAAAGAGACATGGGCAATGAAATTTAACATACGATTGTTAATGATAAAAAATATAGTAACCCAAAAGAAGTACATTCCAGCTTAATTGGACTGCGAAACTGGTATTAATTAAAAATTCTCTCAAGAAGCTCGGCTAAATTAATGAATATAAATCTAGTCGAAAGCTAGATTCCGCAAGAGTTTTAACCTGTTATGATTTGATAAGCTTTAAACTAGAAACCAGAAAACTTGACGGCAGATCGAGGAGAGTTTATGGTTGCCGATAACCGTTCCGAAGTCCGCAAGGTTTTAATAATTACTTTATTGCTCAATTTGCTGGTGATGGCAATTAAAGCAGCCGTGGGATGGCTGACTGGTTCCCTCAGTTTGCTGGCAGATGCTTTGCACAGCGTCACGGACAGCGCTAATAATATTTTAGGATTGGTAACTAATCATTATGCCAATCCGCAGCCCGATCGCGATCATCCCTACGGACACCAAAAATTTGATGCTCTCGGAGCTCTGGGAATTGCTGCTTTTCTGGGAATTGCCTGTTTTGAAATTCTCAGCGGTGCTGTCGGAAGGCTGATTAACGGGGGTAAAGTTGTCAAAATATCCCCAAATGAACTGTGGATTTTGCTGATTGTACTGGGGATTAATATTTTTGTCACTTTTTACGAGCGCAGAGTTGGGAAACGCCTTGGTAGCGCGATTTTAGTGGCTGACGCTCAGCACACGATGAGCGATGTTTGGGTGACAATTATGGTCATCGGCGGGTTGATTGGTGTTTGGCAAGGGCAGGTTTGGAATATACCTCAATTACAATCCCTGGATGTGTTTTTGTCTTTTCCTGTGGCTGTTTTGGTATTTAGCAGCGGTTGGAAGGTTTTAACAGAAAATCTGCCTTGGTTGGTGGATGAAATGGCGATCGCACCGGAAGTTATTCACGCGATCGCGATCGATGTACCGGGGGTTGTTAACTGTCACTCGATCGCCTCCCGTGGCGTTGTAGGGCGTCAAGTATTTATTGATATGCACATGATTGTCGATGCTGTCGATGTAGAAACAGCTCACCGGATTACAGAAGAAGTAGAAGCCCGTTTGGAAGAACGTTTCAGCCCTGTACGCATCTTAATTCACGTTGAGCCGGCGGCTTACCATTCCGACCAAATTAGCTACGATTCTGGAGAGAAGGAAGAAGTTAAGCGTGAAGTTCGGTAACGGATGAGTGTAACGGATTTAAAGGATGTAACGGATAGACTGAAGCTGGAAGAGGATGGATGTGAAAGAGGAAATTTTTAGGCTGTATCTCCAGCAAACAGCAGGTTGAGGGATGAAGGAGGAAGGCGGTTTTTGCGATCGCAATTCCTTTAATTTTTTAAATGCTATCAAGGGAATTAAAGCGATCGCACTTAATTTAGTGCTAGTTTTCCACAGGAAAAGGGGGGTTTTCCACAGAAATCGGCAAGTTTTCCACAATAGTTTTGATAATTATCGGGCAAGAGACTATTGGTACAAGTTCCGAGTTTTTTGGATTTCTACGGCCATTTTCTGTCGCAAGTCCCAAGGTAGCAGAATTTCGACTTCTGAACCCAAAGCGCCCAACCACCTCCGGGTCAATTGTTGATCTATTTGCTATGGAAGGTTCGGGTAAATTGAAAAAGGGGGAAACTGCTAGGGTTCGTGGTCTGCCCATAGGTCGTGCGGAAGTCACGAATGCCGTCGGCGGTAAGTTCACCCATCTAACTTTGGTAAGTTTCATCCCATAACCAAGTCTAAATCACCAACCGGATCAGCCCCGGATCAATGACCTCCCGTTAGTCTAAAATCTCCTGGTTTGTTTTTGGGCTATATTAGGCATATATTCCGCATTTATCTATAAAATAGTACATAGACACCTCTAATTATTCAGGTTGAGCTATGAATGATGCCTACAATATCCAAGAGGCTACTAAAGGATTTGGAAAGAAACAATCACGCGAAAGTCGCATTCTTCGCTTACTATACTTGTCTCCTCAACCAATTGAACAATTTAAATCTGTAAAAAAGATTTTACTAAACCTCCGAGAACGAGATTTTATTAAGATCGACGACGCTCAAGTATTTTTAACAGATATAGGTCATGCTGTTTGCGACATTTTGCGAGAAAAAAATATTGCCAACTTTGGCTCCTTACCTAATAGAGATGAAATAGATAAAATAGACATACTTTCTATAAGTGAACAAATAGAAGAACCATCAATAAGAGACAAATTAAAACAGGCGAAATTTGAGAAAAGTAATCAGTTTCTAGAACTCTACCAACAAGGACTCAGTTATCAAGAGATAGGTGATCAGCATGGACTAAGCAGAGAAAGAGTCAGGCAAGTTCTAAATATTAATCCTGCATTCCATGAATATTTGAAAGAACGTGAGAAAGAAAAAGTTGCTGAAGAAGAAGCGAAAGCCATCGCGGAACAAGAGAAAAAAGAACAGTTAAAAAATAACTTTTATTTAAAGAGTTTAGCTGTCCTCTACCCAGAAAGAGTTGCAAAATTATGGGATTATGAAAAGAATGGAGATATCAAACCTGAAGATATTGCTGCTGGGAGTACCAGCCAATTTATTTGGCTTAAATGTCCTCTTGATGGACACTCATGGGAAAAAAGACCTAACGATATTAAGACCAGTTGGGATAGGGGGACAAGTGGATGTCGAAAATGTGCAGGCAAAAAAAAGAAGGCTGAAAAGCAGCCTAGTTTAATAGAAGTTTATCCTGAACTTATTCGTCAATACTGGAATCGCCCAAAAAATAGTGAAATTAATTTAGATCCTGTAACCCTTTCTCTAGGTAGTGGGAAAAAAGCTTGGTTCAAATGTCCTCATGATGGAAACGAATGGCAAGCAATTGTTGCCACAATAATTAATCAACAGTGGTCAAAGGGTAATGCTGGTTGCCGAGTGTGTAATGGAACTCATGAAAGAAAGCGAGGAGAATGGGGTAAAGCAAAACCGATTGGGATTCAATTCCCTGATGAAGTTGCTAAATATTGGTTTTATGAAGCCAATAATGAGCTAGGACTTGATCCCATGAAATTAACAATTGGATCGAGTAAAGAAGCTTTTTTTAAGTGTCCTATTGATGGTTATGAGTGGGTTGCGCCTCTTTCTCAAATTAAATTATCTTGGAAAAGAGGTAACAGTGGCTGTCCTGCGTGTCGGGGCTGGGTTGCGACTAAAACTACATCTTTGATTTCTATTTATCCCGATTATGTTCTTCAGTATTGGGATCATGAAAAAAATCATCAACTCGGTTTACATCCAACAGCATTGACTAAGGGATCTAACCAAGAGGCTTGGTTTAAATGTCCTATAGATGGATATGAATGGAAAACCCGGATAAATAGTATTACAAAATCTTCTTGGAGTCAAGGGAATAGTGGATGCGCTCGTTGTTTTGGCTGGTCTTTAGAAGCTATTCGTCAGTTTGTTGCTAGTTTACAAGTTCATATTCCCAACCTAACTCAGGCTGAACTATATAAAATATTTGAGCAATCAGGTGTTTTAGATACAACGAATACTGAGGGACTCAAGATCGTCAAAGATATTATCAAGGGTAAACTGACAGGGCAAAAACTTCGAGATGTAATTCAAGGTAAGCAAATCAAAATCTCTGAGGTTGAGATTAGCTTAGATGAGGATATAAAAGGAGATTCTGAACTAAAAATTGTTGATAAAACATCTCAAACTTTTGAAACAAATGGTAATTCTCCACAACAACTTGATAAATCTCATGAACTGCCCAGAGTAAAAGTACAGAAAAGCCTAGAATTTCTAAGTAGTCAAGTTGTTGCTTCAGCAGATCAAGAGGCGATTGATTTCTTTATTGGTAATTGCTCAACCCCCTTGACAAGAAGACGAGATAGACATTAGATAAAGGAATGGAAAAACTTCCCGACTTAA
>NZ_JAUBRN010000099.1:0-13804 GCF_036701875.1 Microcoleus sp. MON1_C5
AAAATCAACTTCAATCTCAAATCTCCGAGTTAGAACATCAGTTAGAGAGTGTGCGTCAAAGTCGCTCTGAATTGGAATCTCAGCTCACTTCTCAACTCTCGCAATTGCAAAGTCAAATCGAAACAGCCAATCAGAATCAAACTCAACTTCAATCTCAAGTATCCGAGTTAGAAAATCAGTTAGAAACTGTGCGTCAAACTCGCTCTGAATTAGAATCTCAGCTAGAAACTGCTAACAGAGAACGATCGCACCTTTATTCTCAACTGTCGGAATTCCAAAGTCAAATCGAGACAGCCAACCAGAATCAAGCTCAACTTCAATCTCAAGTATCCGACTTAGAACACCAACTAGAGACAGTTTATCAAGAACGCTTGCTGCTAACATCGCAACTTTCGGAAGCTGGCTCACGACAATCTGAGCATTTTGACTCGGAATCAGGGAAAATTGAAGCATCTACTTCTGATCCCAAAGTTTTGAAGAGTCAAAAATTTGTTGTTTCTCAGCAGGGTCAAGGCGATTATACTACTATTAGCGAAGCGCTGAAAAATGCAGCACCGGGCACGCGCATTGACGTGCATCCAGGCGTTTATCGCGAAAGTCTAATTCTCGACAAATCGGTAGATATTATCGGCAGCGGAGAGGTCGATCGCATTGTTGTTGAAAGTATCAGCTCAAACTGCATTAAAATGGTAACTGATACTGCTTTAGTGCGGGGTTTAACGCTGAGCGCAACCGGGAAATATTACGCTGTAGATATTCGCCAAGGCGAGTTAATCATAGAAGACAGCGATATCACTTCTGCGGACTATTCTGTTGTGGGAATTTGCGGCCCCGATGCAAATTCTACCCTCCGCCGCACTCAAATTCATGATGGGGTATGGAACGGAATTTTTATATCGGATGATGGGAAAGCAACGGTGGAAGATTGCAGTATTTTTGACAACGGCAGTTTGGGAATAGGTGTCGGATTGGGAGGAAAATTGATCGTGCGCCGGTGTCGGATTAATGGTAATGAAGGTGCGGCGATCGGCGTTTACAGAGATAGCATTGCTACCGTGGAAGATAGCGATTTAACGGGCAATTCTGGCGGTGCTTGGCGCATTGCAGATAACGGATACGTGCGCGGCAAAGGCAATCAAGAATAGAAGAAGGAAGAAGGAAGAAGGAAGAAGGAAGAGGGAAGAGGGAAGAGGGAAGAAGGAAGAAGGAAGAGAAAAGAGCGAAGAGAATTCCCAATCCCCGATTCCCAATCCCCAATTACCAATTTTAAATGCCTAACAATAGAGCTGGATTGTGTTTCGTCATTAAATCAATTTCGTGGGGAGAAATGCCTTCGTTTATCAATTTTTCCACAAATAACTTGTAACCTTCCGTCGGCAAAGGATCGGGTTTTCTTCCCAAATCTGTACTCATAACAAAATGCTCGGCTCCGATTAGTTTAATCGCTGCTGCCATCTTAGTAATCGAAACTTGATGCCAGTTTTTGTGTGCCTCATCAGCGGCATTTTCTCCCATCAAATCGTTCACAAATGCGAGTTCTAAGAAAGCTCCGGCTGCGGCGGCTGTTTGCATATTTTCTAGAGACAAGCCGGGTACATCCGCCATTGCGTGGGTAATCAGGATGTTTTTAATGTTGAGCAGGTTGGCTTCACCGACAACTGCCATCACCTCTTCTGAGGAAATATGACCGGTTTCCAATATCAAATTCTCTTTGGCTACCATCTTCAACACCGCTGCTGTTTCCGGTAAAACCTTGCCATTTTCCGCAACTTTAATCCCAATTCCCGACTTGTGAAAAACCTGCAAGTGATGCTCAGCATCAACCGTTGGCAGCCACACTACTTTACCGTATTTGCCACCTATGCGGTGCATTGCGCCTACAGCCTCGGGATTAATTCCCCCTACCGAATGATTGAGAACAACTCCCCCGAAAACTTCGATTTCTGGTACTATTTTATTAACCAAAACTGCCCGCGCTGCTGTGCTGGCATAATGATTTTTCAATACAACAGCTTTCATCTTCGCCCTAGCAGCTAATTTCGCTACTTCAAAATCATCCAACCTGCGAGGAATCACATCAGGAGAAGAATGAATGTGAAAGTCGATCGCACCTTCGATCGTACTATTTGGCAAATTGACCATCGGCGAATCTCCGACAGCATAAACTGGCAGACAAAACCAATAGCAAACCATCCAAACTAACGTAAAAAAAACAGCTTGCATTCATCCCCTCTTCTCTTCTCCCCTCTGCCTTCTCTGCGCCCTCTGCGGTTCATTCTCTCTTAAATTCTCTCAAATAAAAGATTTAACCGCATTTGCTAAAGCTTCTGCATTCTCTTCGTGCATACCCAAAGAACCAGGAATAACTCGCGATTCAACACCCGGTAATTCCGTTAATGCTTCCATTTCAGCCTTTGATTTGGGCGGCGCCTTCTCAGCAATTACAACCATCACCGGCACTGCTAATTGTTGAAATTTTTCGGTAAATTCCGATCGCACTTTTGCCGTATCTAAACCACCAGTCACAAAGGCAGCGGGACCGTAGCGAGCACCGGGTTTTTGCGTAATTTTCCACTTATTTTGGATGAAATCGGGCGTGACTTTAGCTGCATCCACATAGACGTGGCGGCGGTACATGAGACTGAGGAATGACGGTGCAGTGTTGAGTTTGTATAGGAATTGTCCCAGTAAGGGCGATCGTACTAATTCTCTCACGATTCCGTGCCACCCGCTTTGCTGTTTGCTCATCGTCGGCAAAGGCCCGCGCCAAGTCGGTGCAGCTAACACAATCTTTGACCAGACATTGGGCTGTGATTGCGCTAATTGCATCACATAACCCGCAGCGTGACCGGCAGCAACTACAGCAACCGGACTATTAAAAATTGTGTCAACAAAATCCTTGAGAAATTGATGGTATAATTGCGGTTGATAGTCGGTTCGCGGGCGATCAGAGTCGCCAAAGCCGGGCCAATCTAAACTCACAACTTGAAAGTTAGAAGCTAACAATTCTGCTAAAGGACGCATTTCTTCTCGCGTGGAAACCGTACTGAATGCCGGCAGCAACAATACACGGTTTCCCTGTCCTCGGGTTTCGTAAATAACTTTGATTTGCGTGTCTTTCCAATTCCAGAGATATTCTTGAACTGCGGCGGGATAGTTGCCAGAACCTGATTTTGTTAAATCTGTAGTTTGAGTCATGGCTGTTTATTCTTTTAATTTGCTTCGGCTTGCTTGCTCAATTCACAAGCAAGTGCCTTATTTTTCATCATTTGAAAGATGTTGTAAAATCCGTTAGCGCGGGAAGGTGTCAGACTCACGTTCAACCCCGTGTCTTGAATAAAATCTGGGGTAATGGTGACAATTTCAGCAGGCGTTAATCCGCTCAAACCTTCCACCAGCAAGCCAACTAATCCTTTGACTAACTGAGCGTCTGAATCGCCTTGATACAAAACTTTTCCGTCTGCCAAATTTGCAGTAACATAAACTTGCGACGCGCAGCCCGAAACTTTGTTTTCCGGCAGTTTGTCGCTTTCGGGAAATGCTGGGAGTCTTTTGGCATACCACAGCAGTTGTTCGTAGCGCTGTTTTGGATCGGAATGTCGCTGAAAGCGCTGAACGATTTTAGCTAGGGCAGCAGGTAGCGCGGTATTTGCGGACATGATTCACTCATCGCGGTTTACTTCGTTAATATTATACATTTAATTTTGCCGACGGGTGCGATCGCCTGCTCATCTGCTCCCACTGAAGCCCTCTTCAGGGGAATCGGTTATTGTTATTGTAGTTAACGAGTTCGAGCATTCAAAACAGAGGAAATATGGGATTTAGTGCTGTTAAGGAAGATTGTGGTGTAATGTAGTGACTCTGCAAAAAATCTGGCTAAAATATCGAGTTGTTCAGGCAGTTGTGTTCTTAGGATTGGGTTTGCTGTTAACCATCGCTCTTTCGCTTTCTTTTGGCGCGGTGCCGATGAGTGCCGAGCAATTGTGGCAAGCATTTCTGCACCGAGGTGATGCTGTCAATCAGACTATTTTCTGGGAATTGCGTTTGCCCAGAGTTGCCGCAGCGCTGACGGTTGGTGCAGCTTTAGGAATGTCGGGAGCTTTGCTGCAAGGGTTACTCCGCAACGGTTTAGCCGATCCTTTTGTATTAGGAATTTCGGCGGGTGCGGGGTTGGTTGCGATTACCATGCTGACTTTGGGAATATTTCAAACTTGGGTACCTTTGGCGGCTTGGATAGGTGCTATTTTAACTTCGATGCTGGTCTACTTTTTGGGAAAAACTAAAACGGGGATTTCTGTGGAACGTTTGGTTTTAGCTGGTGTGGCTGTGAGTTCTCTGTTTGGGGCCATACAAACTACACTGTTGCTGTTAGCGGAAGACAGCCGTTTGCAAGCTGCTTTGAATTGGTTGATCGGCAGTTTAAACGGTCGCGGTTGGTCGGATTTGCAGGTTGCTGCCCCTTATATTTTGGCTGCTTTGCTGTTAGGATGTTTTTTGGGGCGCTCGATAAATTTGCTGGCTTTGGGCGACGATTTAGCTGTTGGTTTGGGGGTGTCGCTAGTGCGATCGCGCTTGTTGATTGGGGGTGTTGCTACTTTGCTAGCTGCGAGTGCTGTCAGCATCGGCGGATTGATTGGTTTTGTGGGATTGGTTGTGCCTCACGGGGTGCGTTTGTTAGTTGGTAATGATTATCGGTTTGTGTTGCCGCTGAGTGCGATAGGCGGTGCTTGGGTGTTGACTTTTGCTGATTTTTTGGCTCGTTTAGGTGCAGTAGAATTGCCTGTTGGTACGGTTACGGCTTTGTTGGGTTCTCCGCTGTTTGTTTGGCTGCTTTATCGGCGTTCTAGTCAGTAGTCATTAGTCATTAGTTATTAGTCATCAGTCATTAGTTATTAGTAACCAATGCCCCATGCCCCATGCCCCATGCCCCATACCCAATTACCAATTACCAAAATATAATGTCTTTAGAAATTCAAAATTTAACTGGGGGTTACGGCGAAGTTGCGATCGCCCACAACATCACTTTATCTTTACAACCTGGTGAGTGGTTGAGTCTCATCGGTGCCAACGGTTCTGGTAAGTCTACTTTGTTGAAGTTAGTTAGCCGCATCCTAACTCCGCAGCAAGGAAGTGTGTTGCTTGATGGCAAAGCAATTCATACTGAACCTGCTGCAATTGTTGCTCAAAAATTAGCGATTTTGCCGCAGCAGCAAACAGTACCCGAAGGTTTGACGGTAAGGCAATTAGTTAGCTTGGGGCGTTCTCCTCATCAGGGTTGGTGGCAGTGGGAATTGAGCAAGGAAGATGCGGAAAAGGTGGACGTTGCGATCGGTCAAACTGGGATTGAGGAATTTCGCGATCGCCCTGTCGAACAACTCTCAGGAGGCGAACGCCAGCGCGCTTTCCTCGCCTTAGCTTTGGCTCAAAACCCGCAAGTTTTGCTATTAGATGAGCCTACGACTTATTTAGATATTTGCTATCAATTGCAATTATTAGAACTGCTTAATCAACTCAATCAAAAACACAAATTGACGATTATTACAGTGCTGCATGAAATTAATTTAGCTGCTAGGTACAGTTCGCGGATTGCTATGTTAAATAAAGGAGAACTTTTTTGTGTAGGAACTCCGGCACAAGTTTTAACTCCTGATAATTTAGCTAAGACTTTTGGCGTAGAAGCTATAATTTTAGAGACTTCTGTAGGCTTGCAGATTTGTGCGATCGCTCCTACTATTCACACTTAATATTTTTATGATAAGTATAACCATGTCCTCGCACTAAGTTCTCACTTTCTTCATAATTATTTCTATTAACTTATTGCCACAATTCGCTGTTCTATATCAGTGCCACAGGCTTTAAACTATTGCCTAATGTTGATTTTCAAGGGTGGAATAAAACTTAAGAGATACTTAAAAAATCCGCATTCACGCAATAAATGCGGTTTTTTATACAAAATCTACCGTAAACTATTGATATTTAAATCATTAAGCGCTAAAGTGCGATCGAACTTCCCGTCATATCGTTTTCGGTTGCATCGGTATTGTTCAAATATCCAAACAGTCAACCGTCAACAGTCAACCGTCAACAATCATTTCTGAGTGCGATCGAACTTCCCGTTAATTCTGTCTCAACCTAGTCTAAATTCGCTGTAACTCCCGCCTAAACTATGTACAAAACTTTTTTTTATCGTACCGCTATCCTGTTGCTGAGTTTAGCATTTACCGCTTGCTCCGCCGCCACTTCACCCCAAATTCAGCAATCAACTCCTGCTGGTTCGCCAGTTAATCAACCACAAACAACTAAGAGCGAATCAGCACAAAAAGTTGTAGCTTTAACACCTTTAACCGCCGATATTATCCATCAACTCGACCCAACCAAACTTGTAGGAATTCCCGGGAGCGCATTAGTCAGCAGCAACCCCAAATTTACAGGGATTACCGCAGTTACTGCCGAACGCACCCCTCCTAATTTGGAAAAAATCATCGCATTGAAACCGGATTTGGTGGTAGGTGCGTCGGGATTTCACGACCAAACAATGCAAAAATTGCAGCAGCTTGGAATTAAAACTTTACTCACTCAAGTTGATAGCTGGACATCCCTAGAAGAGTTAACAACAATTTTAGCTAAATCCCTCAATGCCAATCCCGAACCTCTTTTAAAACGCTACCAAACGTTTTTAGCCGACATCCCGAATCAAAGCCCCGGCACTTTAGTTTTGGTAAGCAGACAACCCATTTTATCGCCCAATCAAAGCAGTTGGGCTGGAGATTTGCTGGGTAAGTTTAACGTGAAAAATGTCGCAGCACAATTGCAAGGAGATAGCCCCGTTCGAGGCTACGTGACGCTTTCAGCGGAAAAGGTTTTAGAGGCTAATCCCGAAGTTATCATTGTAGTCGATCGGGGAGAAGGAATTTTAGACCAATTTAAATCTGATTCATTTTGGAATCAACTAACAGCCACTAAAAATAATCGAGTTTACGTTTTTGACTACTACGGATTGGTCAATCCAGGGAGTATCGAAAAAATTGAGCAAGCAACTGCTCAACTTAAACAAGTTCTAGCTAAAAAGTAGAGACCCGATTTTGAGAGATAAAAAATCTCTAGAAATCCTGCAACAAATTGACTACAATTTCTCTAAATGTGAGAAAGCTAAAGGCACTCAAAAGCGCGCAGCGAGCGGAAACCTGGTTTTTAAGCCTGACTTTCTATGCTCTCGGATCGCCCTCAAGAAGCTAGATCCAGAGGCGGCAAACCGCGCAACTGCCGCAGCGAGTTGATACACATCTGACAGTCGCAGCCAAACAGCGCCGCCGCCGCATCACTTTCTTCTTCCGTAAAATCCAGCATTGCCACCTGTTCGTCACCCGGCCGCTGCCAACTGATTTTTACTTTAGAATTAGCAGCAGCAGCTTTGGCGGGGAGGCGCACGCAAGTCAGACGCTGAGTGTGGGGCGATCGCACACATTGGGGCGAATCAGCCGATTGGCTTGGTGTTTGGCCAATTGGAGCGGGATTTGCGATCGCGCTTAAAGACATCACAGATCCAAACAGCGTTGGACTTACCAATAAAGTGAGGAGCAATCTATTCATTTGTCGTCCTTAAGAACTTTAACGTATACAGTAGCCGATTATCTGTTGCAATTCAACAAGGTTTTCGTCCGATATCAGTACGATTTGCCGTTATTAAGGCTTAAAAGCCCAATATTTGCCGGCCAAACCTTCAACAATTATCCGCGTATTGGCAACCCGCATTTTTTGATAAGTATCACCTTTGCTCCCCAGTTTAAGATTTGTTGCAATTTCAGTAAGTTTAGCTCGCCAGTGATAAAAAATTCATCCAAGGCGGGTAAACTGATGTCAGCAAGGGTGACTCGAAGCAGCGAACAAGTTTACCTCAGAAACCAGGTGGGGAGTGATGAGTACAGTTTTAGTGGTGGAAGATTCTCGCAGTCAGCGGGAGTGCATTTCACATCAGTTGAGATGCAGCGGATTGAATGTAATTCAGGCATCAGACGGTGTGGAAGCGCTGGCTAAAGTTGAGAAAAATTGCCCCGATTTAGTATTATTAGATGTCATAATGCCCCGTCTCGACGGCTACGGGGTTTGCCGTTTAATTAAAGCTAATCCCGAAACTCGGAACATACCGGTGGTATTTTTAACAGGCAAGGGACAGCAGTTAGCTTTATTTTCCCGGTTCCAGGGCGATCGCGCCGAGGCTTATGTTAGCAAACCTTGGCAGCCGAGGGAACTTTTGGCAACTATCAAAAAAGTTTTGCTCAATGCCAATATTAAGTTCGATCGAGCTTCAGCCGACGCTTGGACAGAATACGGAATTTTAAACTTAAGTACAGTCGAACTGTATCAAAGCCATGCCGATGCTTGGACTAAATACAGCTCCCAAATTATTAAATTGTACGATTCCAGCTTAGCAGCTTTCGAGCAAGCTTTGGCAATTGAACCGAGTCACTCGAATGCAAACAAGTATCGCAACCGAGTCCAGACAATCCGGGCAATCTTGATGAAAAAATTAGAGCAAACTAAACCTTGCAAAGTGTGCGATTATTATTACGGTAAGGATGGCATCAATTGTGCGGTGCATCCGGTTGGCCGCCCTCAAGAACAGTGTCGCGATTGGGAACTTAATTAAACTAAAATGAAAACAAATAACCGCGCTAACTTGGAAAAGTTGCTGCAAGAAAGAAACGAACATCCCGAAAGAATGGCTGAAATTGATGAAAAAATTAATGCCACTTTCCGCAAAAATTACGCAATTTTAGTAATGGATATGTCGGGATTTTCGCGCACGACAGTCCGCTACGGAATTATTCATTTTTTGGCAATGATTCACCGGATGCACGGAATTGTCAAACCGATAATTTCAGAATACGGCGGCACTCTAGTTAAGGAGGAAGCAGACAATATTTTTGCAGTTTTTACTGATGTAAAATCAGCGGTGGAAGCTGCGATCGACTCTGTGAAACAAACAGCGGCTGTCAACACGACACTGCCGCCGGAGATGGATATTTACCTCTGCATTGGTATTGGCTGTGGCGATGTTTTGATGCTGGAAGGAGAGGATATGTACGGAGGGGAATTTAATCTGGCATCTAAGCTGGGAGAAGATTTGGCGGAACGGGGAGAGATTTTGCTAACCTCAGCAGCCTTTGAAAAGTTAGAAGGTGACAAGCAAAATTGGGAAAAAGTGGAACTTTCGGTTTCAGGTTTGGAATTGGTGGCGTACAAGCGGCTGTAATCGGGTGGATTTCTGTTGTCTTCTCGTTCTTCGCCATGCTGGAAAATGAGAACATGACTTGCCCCAGCCTCGACTAGAAACCCGGTTTATTCGCACAGATCCGGCGACTCCGCGATTTGGGTAGAAACCGGGTTTATGAGGCTATATTCTTAGAGAATATCGAGTTTAAATAAAATTTAAAATCAGATGATTGAGGAACACAAAACTTGGCAATCTATTAATTTATCCGCTATTGGACAGCGGCTGGCTTGGCTGCAGCAACAGCCAGACAAAGTTATTTTTTGCAAAGAGTCTGGTGTTCACTATGTTGCAGTCACAAAAGAGCGATCGCACATTAAGCTATCTTTAGTAGAAAAAGTAAATCAGCAAACAGATTTACTGCAATCTGTTTTCGATTTCAACAATCCTTTACATTTAGTGTCTGAATATACTCAGGCAATGATGTTGGGTTTAGTGTGGCAAAGCCAACCTCAAAGAATCTACATAGCTGGATTTGGCGGTGGCAGAGTTCCCTTAGTTTTGCACCATTATTTGCCGGACACTGTTATAGAATGTGCGGAGGTCGATCCGATCGCGATCGAAGCAGCTAAAAAGTGTTTTGGGGTGAAATTTGACGATCGGCTAACTGTAACAATTCAAGACGGTCGAGAGTATTTAGAGCAGCAAAAATCAGATACTCAGTACGATATCATCATGATCGACGTAGCTTTTGGCAACGGCTACTTTCCGCACCGCCTATCCACCAAAGAATTTTATCAAATCTGCGAAAAACACTTGTCAAGCGAGGGAGTTGTGCTAGCAAATCTGCTGCACAGAGATGAGTTTTATGCCGAAAAAATCACGACTTTTCAAAGTGTGTTTTCTCAGGTGTGCGTGTGTGTTTGCCAGGAAAGTAATAGCATTTTGATTGGTAGCAACAGCCAGATTTTGGAGAAAGATGAGATTGTTGCTAAGGCAAAATATTTGCAAGATAGCTATCAATTTTCCTTTCCATTAACAGACAGGGCGCTTGAGGTAAAAGTAGGTAGAGAATTGGCGGAGGCTGTACCTACTTTAGACAAAGCTCAAATTTTTCATGACGATTCGCCGCCCGCTGGTTATTTTGATTGCTGGTTATTCTGATATTGATAATAATATTTCGGTTTTATCGAAGTTTCGATCCCCCTCGTATCCCCCTTAATAAGGGTGACTTTGAATGAATGTTCTTGTCCCCCCCTTGTGTTCTGGGGGGTTAGGGGGGATCGAGATGATGGTTACTCACACAGAATATTGATGCTACTTTTTCTCGGAATTTTCAGCGCCGCTCGCGTATCGAGAAAAAATCTATAATTAATCCATATTCTAAAATCTATAATCAAATGGCGACACCAGTTGATTTTCCTAAATATCTGCAATCCCTGGTTGAGTCTTATAAAAAACAACAGCATCTCTACACGCTGACGGATTTACAGGTGGAGGTGCGGGTGGAAAAGCCACCGGAGGATCCATCGCAACCTCGATCCCCACAAAATAAACCAGAAACGAAAATCGAGCGGCTGGAAGTGCTGGCGGGACTCCGCAAGTACGTGCAGCAGGGAAATGTGCTGCTAGTGGGCAAGCCCGGTTCGGGAAAATCGACGGTATTGCAGCGTTTTCGGTGGGAATTGGCACTAGAAGCACTGGAAAATAGCGATCGACCGATTCCGGTGTTGGTCGAGTTGAGGTACGATCAGTCGATCGTAGATGCAATCTGTGCAGAATTTGAGAATGCAGAACTCATTGTTAGCCCGGAAGAGGTGAAGGATTTGCGGGTGCATGGCAAGTTGCTGCTGTTGCTTGATGGCGTGAATGAGATGCCATCGCAAAAACGGCGGCAGGAGTTGCAACTATTTCACGATAAAAATTCCCATAGGCGGATGATTTTCACGACGCGGGATTTGGCGCTGGGTGGGTTTTTGGGTATTGAGAAAAAGCTGGAGATGTGTGCGCTGACGCAACCGCAGATGCAGGAGTTTGTGCACAAGCATTTGCCGCAACATGGGGATTCCCTGCTGCGACAATTGGGCGATCGCCTGCCAGAGGTGGCGGAAACGCCGTTGTTGTTGTGGATGCTGTGTAAAATATTTGAACCTACCCTGGAAATTCCCCAGAGTAAGGGCGAGTTGTTTCGGGAGTTCGATCGCCGATATGACAAGTTTAAGGATGTTCCCTTGGTTTCGGAGGATTTTCGGCGGTTCAAGTCGGATCTTTTGCAGCAGTTGGCTTTTGCGATGTTCCAGGGCGACTCGCTGCAGCCCACGGATGGCTGGGTGGCAATTTCTAGCTATCGGGCTGAGGGGATTTTGGAGTGCTGGTTGCGCGATAAGAAGGAACAGGAACCCCTAAAGAAGGCGAAGGAATGGCTAGAAGATTTGCTGAAACATTATCTGTTGCAGGAGGCTGCAGAGCTGGATGACATTGAGTTTCATCACCAATTATTTCAGGAGTATTATGCGGGGCGGGCATTGCTGAAACTGTTTGATAAGAGGCATATTGATGCGATGGATGATCAACGGTTGCAGCATTTCTTTTTGAATTATTTTAAATGGACGGAGCCTCTGGCGTTCATGCTTTCGTTGTTGGAGGATGACGTGCAGGCGGTGCGGGTGGTGCGGCTGGCATTGGATGTGAATTGGAGGTTGGGGGCGCGGCTGGCGGGGGAGGTGCAGCGGGATTTTCAGCAGCGCACGGTTGGGTTGGTGGATGAGTTGGATGTGCCGGGGTGGTTAAAGGTTGAGCTTTTGGGGGTGACGCGATCGGATGATGCGATTCCAAGATTACTCGAACTCGTTGAAGATTCAGACTCTGATGTGCGTTGGAGGGTGGCAGATGCCTTAGGCAACATCGGTTCCGAGGTGGCGATTTCTAGATTACTCGAACTCGTTGAACATTCAGACTCGGAGGTGCGTTGGAGTGTGGCAGATGCCTTAGGCAACATCGGTTCCGAGGTGGCGATTTCTAGATTGCTTAAACTCGTTGAAGATTCAGACTATGATGTGCGTTGGAGTGGGGCAGATTCCTTAGGCAAAATCGGTGACCAGGCAGCAATTGAGGGATGGCTTAAACTCGTTAAAGATTCAAACTATTCTTTGCGATCGAGAGCGGCAGATGCTTTAGGCAAAATGGGTAACAAGGCAGCCTTTAAGGAATTGCTTAAGCTCGTTAAGAATTCAGACTATGACGTGCGTTGGAGTGCGGCAGAGGCCTTAGGCAAAATGGGTAACAAGGCAGCAATTAAGGAATTGCTTAAACTCGTTAAGAATTCAGACTCTGATGTGCGTCGGCGAGCGGCAAATACCTTAGGCAACATCCGTGACAAGGCAGCAATTGAGGGATTGCTTAAACTCGTTGAACATTCAGACTCTGATGTGCGTTGGAGTGCGGCAGATGCCTTAGGCAACATCCGTGACAAGGCAGCAATTAAGGGATTGCTTAAACTCGTTGGAGATTCAGACTCTGATGTGCGTTGGAGTGCGGCAAATGCCTTAGGCAACATCGGTGACAAGGCAGCAATTAAAGGATTGCTTAAACTCGTTGAAGATTCAGACTCTGATGTGCGATCGAGTGCGGCAGAGGCTTTATGCAAAATCTATGACAAGGCAGAAATTGAGGAATTGCTTAAACTCGTTAAACATTCAGACTATGATGTGCGTAAAAGTGTGGCAGAGGCGTTAGGTAAAATCGGTGGTCAGGCAGCAATTAAGGAATTGCTTAAACTCGTTAAAGATTCATACTATTATGTGCGTGGGAAAGCGGCAGAGGCCTTAGGCAAAATCGGTGACAAGGCAGCAATTTCGGGATTGCTTGAACTCGTTAAAGATTCAAACTATGATGTGCGTTGGAGAGCGGCAGAAGCCTTAGGTAAAATCGGTGACGAAGCAGCAATTGAGGGATTGCTTAAACTCGTTAAAGATTCAGACTATTATACGCGTGGGAAAACGGCAGAAGCCTTAGGCAAAATCGGTGACGAGGCAGCGATTCCGGGATTGCTTAAACTCGTTGAAGATTCAAACTCTGCTGTGCGTTGGAGTGCGGCAGATGCCTTAGGCAACATCGCTAAGCACCACACAGAGAAAGTCGCCCTCCATCTCCCCCACCTCCTTACCTTAATCCCCTCCGAATCCGGCAAAGAAGTTCACCGCCACATCCTCGCCATCCAAACCGCCTGCAAATACTACAAATACGAGATTCGTCAGTTACCCCTAGCACCGCACCCAGCCAAACCACCCCAACCAAAGGATCTCCTTGCTAAAATTGACGAAACCACTCAGCAAATCCACAAAACAACAAAAGAAATGTCTGATAAACCCACCCAAGACTTCTCCTATTCTACTTTCAACGCCCCTTTCAACTGCGGAGATAACCACGGCAATCAAGCCCAAAATATCACCATCGCCGCCCAGCAATCCTCCCCTGAAGCTGCACTAAATGCAGTGGTGCAAATCATTCAGGCATTAGAAAAAAAGTAATTGCTCAACCCCCTTGACAAGAAGACGAGATAGACATTAGATAAAGGAATGGAAAAACTTCCCG
>NZ_JAUBRN010000100.1:0-13745 GCF_036701875.1 Microcoleus sp. MON1_C5
GTGAGGGTTCTCACCCAGTTCGACCGCTGCCAGGGGGTTTGAAAACTCTCGCGATCAAGCGTGAGGGGTAAGTTCCGATTAAAATTTTTTGAACTCACAACTCACAAAATTTATTTGTGAGGTAGGAACGGCCCCAAATCCGCTGGATTGTTGACGGCGCTGCGGTTGTAGATACTATCATCGCTTTTGCAAATGCGATCGATGCCGAAGACTGGCAAAAATTGCGATCGCACCTAGCCGGCGAAAGAGATATCGACTCTTCGGAGTTTTGAGGAATCAAACAACCTGTGGTAATTGTCAGCGACAATTCTGAAGTGCATCGTTATTCGCGGGGCAAATCGCAATGAAATCTCATTCACAACTGAAATGCGAGCTGATTTTCCCTAACTAAAAATTTCCTCCTACCTAGGAGTAAAAACTGCACTAGGGTAAGCAATCCGCTTGTGATTGAACTGTTCCCAAACCCGCACAAAAATCTCCGCAATTAGAGACATATCCTCCCGCGTTAAACCCGAATCCATCAACTGATTATCCTGCCAGCGAGCCCTCAAAATCCGATTAACCATATTCAAAGCCTCTTCATGAGTAGCATCCTTGAGCGATCGCAAAGCAGCCTCGCAAGAATCCGCCAGCATCAGAATCCCCGTTTCCCGCGACTGCGGAATCGGCCCATCGTAGCGAAAATCCTCCTCCCTCACTTGGCGACTTGCGATTGCTAACTTTGAATTATTCGCATCTGGCAAAGCAATCTTTAAATCTTCTATTTCTTTTGCAGCAATTTGCTGCGCTTGGTGGTAGAAATAAGCAATTAACATTGTACCTTGGTGCTCGGGAATAAACGCCTGAATTGCCTTCGGCAATCGATGCTTCCGCGCCATCACCAAGCCCTCGCTAACGTGCTTTTTAATAATCTCCGCGCTCGCCCAAGGGTCATTAATTTCATCGTGTTTGTTACCCCCGCCCATTTGATTTTCACAAAATCCGAGGGGGTCGTGCATTTTTCCAATATCGTGGTATAATGTCCCAGCTCTGACCAGCTCAACATTGCAGCCGAGTTCCCGAGCCGCAGCCTCCGCCAAACTCGCCACAAACAGCGTGTGCTGAAAAGTCCCCGGAGCCTCGGCAGCCAATTTCTTCAACAGCGGGCGGTTGGGATTGGCAAGTTCCGCCAGCCGAGTCGGCGTAATCAAGTCAAAAACGTGTTCCAAATAAGGGCTGATGCCGATCGCCACAACGCTCCAAGCCAAACCGGCCAAACTTTGCGCGCCCACAGTACCGAGCACGACGTACCAAATCGCACCGACAGCGGCGCTGGCAATCAAAGTCCCCACCAGATAAACCGTACCCTGAGTCAACCCAAGAGCCAAGCCCAAAAGAGCCAATTCCTCGCGCGATCGCAGCCGCCCGGCCATAAAAGCGCCCAGCAATCCCCCCGCCCCGCTAGCGACTAAATGAATCAACTCCACATTTAAGCCAACGGGCAGCAGCACCGACAGCAGCCCCACCACAGTCACTCCTACCGCCGAACCGTAGAAGCCGCCCGCTAAAATCCCGATCGCGGGCAAACTCGTCCAAGGCAGGCCCAAACTCACCAGCACAGGGGCGCTCAAAGTCAGCAGCAGCAATAGCAAATGATCTCTGCGGCGCAAGCGGTAGTGCCTTTCCACCAGCAGTACGATCGCAATTGCCCCCGCGACTAAACAAACAAAACCCGTCAGCCCCAGCCAATTCACCCCCCGCCGGCTTAAACCAAAATAGTCCAGCAACACGAAATCCTGCTGCGAGATCTCTTGTCCTTGTGCAACAATTATCTCGCCCCGATCGACTGCGATCATCACCGGTTTGACCTTTTGCGCCGCTAATTCAGCTAACTCTTTGGTTTCCTCCGGATCTCTCACCAGATTTGGCTGCAAAATGGCTGTTAAACCCTCAACCGCCAAAGCTTGGGACTCTAACGGCACTTCCTCAGCCACTTGCAACTTCACAGCTTCTTTCAAAATCTCCTTTGGCAACCCCTGCGGGATACCTTGAGCCACCATCCTTTTTGCCGCCCGACTCATACCGGTTTGGGTTTTCTGCCAAGCTGCATCCGACAAATCAAACAGCGAAGTATCGTAAATCTGTGGGAGCCCCAAAACCGATGGTTCTCCCAGCGCCTCCACAGCTTTGAGATAGCGGTGGCGAGCAGAGGAAATACTGTCTGTGAGGCTTTGAAACTCTGCTGCCCGGACCGATCGGCTGTAAGCTTGCAGTTGAGCGATAGCATCTTGCTGAGACTTGTTATCTGTTGCCGCAGCAATTGCGGGGGAATCCAAACTCAATCGCTCGGAAGTTGCACTTGTGTCACCCGCTTGCGCCACAATAGATCGCCACTCCCACTCCGGACAGCCCCGCAAGTAAACCTGAGCCGTATTTGAGAGCACCGAGGGACTCGCAAACGGAAACGGGCCTACCGCTTCCCGCAGCTCGCTTCCCTGCTGCAAAAATTGTTGTAATTCTCGATAAATTTGTCCGTCAACTGCTGGATCGAGCATTAATATCGCTACAGCTCCGATCCGCGCTGCTTTCCGCTGTTCTTCAGTAGTTTTGTAATCGGGGATGCTAGCACTAGCAGGAGCCTTAATCGTCTGAGGAGCTTTCGTCCCCACATCCAGTTTTGGCTGGTTGTAGAAGCGGTGGCCCAGAGTGCTGCTTAGGGAAACTACCGCTACGAGCGCCAACATAGGGGAACGAGCTTGATTTTTGAGGCTTGATTTGGACGTTTTACTTGTAAATCTAGTAGTAAAAGTCTCGGGAAGAAGCCATTTCTGGTGCGACAAACGGCTCAGGAGAGGCCCGCCAGCGCGTGAGGTATCTGCTTTGCTGCAGCCATTTTGCACTTTAGCAATGTGTTGGCGTAGTGAGCGCGCAGCCCCTAGCTGCTCAATCTGCCGCATCAATGAGGAGAGCGTATTCATTTGTGTCGAAGATATATCACTGTTATCCAGCAGCTTTGTCAGAATTTCTGACTATGCATCTTGATTGATTTTATCCGAACTACCCGGGCTGAATATTCAACCCTCCAGGCTACTTTGCCTGACTATCGCCAGCAGTTGGCTTTCCTAACGGTGGCCAACAACCCAAGCAGCTTCTTTGCTTCCCTTGTCCATCTTGAACAGAACTTGCGCGCGAGGGCTAAAAACCCCGTTTCTCCGTAGATTCTTCGTTTCCCAACCCCATATTCTCGTTTAAACCTGGCTTGTTGGGGCAGGCGCGTCCGATTTAATTTTTCACTTTTTAATCTTTAATTGTCGCTCTCCTTCCACTTTCGCTTTTGACTTGTTAATGGCTAATTGCTAATTTCTGGTTTCCCCTTACCGTTAAAAGCTCCAAACTTTATATTTTACGAGGTCTAATGACATAAGGTGCAGCCACCGCTCGGGCTAGCGCGGCGGAATCCAGTCCGGCATCTGGCCTGTAAACTCCCGCCCAAACAGCAAACAGGTTATTTGCTAACTCTACAATTTTTGCATCGCTGCCAGTTCCCCATAGCGAAGTTTCTCGGTCGTCGGCTAGCTGCTGGGATTTAACGTCAGGCGAAGATACCTGTCGCCATTCTACAGGAATCGCAGCAACGCCGTTATAGGCTCCCGACAAAGCTCCTGTCAAAGCGCAGGTGAGTTGTCCAGCTATGCCACAGCGGGCCGCCCGCACCACTGACAAGCGCAAGTCTTCTGGGGTGTTTAAGAAGCAGTAGAAAGCTAAGGTAATGGGAATGAAATTTCCTGGGTTAATTGACTCGGTTTGTAATTTTTTCTCGCCTTCGTCCTGTCTTTCTCGCAAAGCTGTGGCGCTTTTGCACAGGTGAGTGGTGGCTGTTTCTAAATCGGCTCCCTTTTCTAGTAGTATTTGCACTTGCAGCAGCAGCTCTGTTAAGGCATTATCTGTTTTCAGGTAAGCAAGTGTTTGCTCGATCGCTGTCGCCGGGTCAAGTCTTTCTTTGAGAGCTCGGGCGATCGTATATGCTACTGCTAAGATTGCTGTTTCCCATTCTGGCGGGTTTTCAGTGTGCCAAACCTCTATCGCCAGCATGATTTTTTCTCGCAGCTTGGCTTTATTTTCGTGAAAAAACATCGCGGATGGCAGCGCAGCAACGGCAGCTTCACCAGGGTTAAGCAGGGTTTGAAACTCACTGTTGCGGGGATGGTAAATTTCCGACTTGGCAAATGCTTCCCAAGTATCGCGCCAATCTTTTAAATCTAAACTTCTACACCGAATTAAACTTTGAGCGCACGCTACCGCAAGTCTCCCGGATTCGGATGAGTCTTTGGCACTGAGGATTTTGCTGTTGAGAGAATTCAACGCCAATGTTGCCCCACTTAAGGTCAATTGTTGGTGTTTCGTCAGTTGTAAAATTGGCTGCAAGTCTTCTGTTTGTGGGGGAATACCCACGAGTTGCCTCTGGTATTGCAGGCCTATAGAGTCTCCTAAAACTGCCCCCAGGATGGTTCCTTGAAACTTGCTCAACAGGGAATGCCGCATTTGAATTTAACTCAAGTTGTTAGTAATTGGTAATCGGTAATTTAGAATTCTTCCTGGTTTGCTTCTTTGCCTAACTCTTGTGATTAATTTGAATTCAACCCAAACATATAAGGGCTGGTTTTCTATCTAAAACCTGCCCTCATCCGATCGCTACAATCGGTAAATTTTTAATTTTTAATCAAGTAACTAACTAGAGCTTGCAACCCCAGCCGATAACTTTCTGAGCCAAAACCGCTGATTTGCCCGATCGCCACTGCTGCGATAAACGAGTGGTGGCGAAAAGCTTCCCGCCGGTAAATATTGCTCAGATGAACTTCTACCGCAGGGATATTCACCGCGGCGATCGCGTCTCTAATTGCCACACTCGTATGAGTATAAGCTCCAGCATTAATCAATAAGCCTTGGTGCTGCCCTAACATCGAGTGAATTGCATCCACCAAGACCCCTTCATGATTCGACTGCTGAATTGAGACTTGCACCTGGAGGGCTTGCGCTTCTCGTTCTAACAACTTGTTGATATCATTTAAAGTCGCAGAACCATAAACTCCAGGTTCTCGCTGACCCAATAGATTCAGATTAGGGCCGTGAAGTACCAGGATATTTAACAATTTTAAAATTTCCAGCGCAACAAAAACTATGAGAGTTTTGACATGGGATTTAGAACCAGTCTGCCACCTCAAACCTCAAACCTCAAACTTCTAATTCAGTCCCGACTACCTGCGATTTCTCGGTTGGTTGACAGGAATACGAATCGGCTCGAGTTCCGGTTCAGGTTCGGGACTCAGCAGTCCTTCTATCAGCTTGCGAACCCATTCTTTAATTTCTTCCAGCACCTTTTCAATGTCTTCCATTGAACGGATAGCTCCTTTTTTTATAGTCTAGATTGCTAAACCGACGGCTAAATATCTGAAAATAAGCAAGCACGACTTTGAAACCAAAGGTCAAACTTGCTTTCTCACTTGCTGGTTATTTTGAGCAATGGAGAGAGTCAGTATATTGGCCAATCAGTCCTATCTTATTATCATAACGAATCTTTACAGATAATCAATAGGCCAGCGGAATATTGCCGAACTATCTCGGAGTAGAGAGTGTTAAATAAAGCTTAAGCTTACGGTTGACTGTTGACAATTGACCAACCGTAGGATTTTTTCTACGCTTTTGCCAACAATAATTTACGGCGGAGCCGATCGAGCGCCGTACAGCTACTCAGATTCCGAATCCAATCGCGGCCTCTGGCATCGCCAAAGCGGTATTCAAAACTTTCTGCGGATCCGTGGGGCCCTGCTAAACCGACATAAACCAGTCCGACAGGTTTAGCGTCTGTGCCGCCTCCGGGCCCGGCGATGCCTGTAATGCTCAATCCCCAATTTGTATTGAGGCTGGCGCGAACTCCCGCAGCCATTTGTTTTGCCACTTGGTGGCTGACTGCCCCAAATTCCGCTAAATCTTGCGGATTAACACCTAATAATCCTTCCTTAACCCGATTGTCGTAAGAAATAATCCCGCCCAAAAAGTACCTCGAACTCCCGGCAACACCAGTCAGCATCGCTCCCAACCCGCCTCCCGTGCAGGATTCAGCCACGCTAAGAGTTTCGCCAGCCAACAGCAGCAATTTACCGACAGTCGAGGCGAGGGTATCGGTATCGGCACCGTAACAGTCTAGGCCAGCAATCTGCTGCAACTGTTGTTCGATCGGCTCAATCAAGTTTTTCGCAGCCACGGAGGACTCCGCGCGGGCCGAAATCCGCAGTTTGACTTCGCCGTGATTGGCGTAGGGAGCCACAGTAGGATTAGTTAAATTCAGAAAACTATCTACTTTTTCCGCCAATGCCGACTCAGCAATCCCCCAAAATTTCAATGTGCGGCTGTAAATAGTGGCCCTGCACCAGCCGCCATTTTTCAGGTAAGGAACGGCGGTTTCTTGCCACATCAAGTGCATTTCCGCCGGTACGCCGGGAAATGTCATTACTGTCACGTTAGAAACCGGCTGCCAAATAATCCCCGGTGCCGAACCGGTGCGGTTCGGCAGAATTTCCGCACTTTCTGGAATTAAAGCTTGTTTGCGATTGCTGGGACTCATGGTGCGTCCCCGCTGGGCAAATTTGTATTCTATATCGGCGATAATTTCCGGCTTTTCGATGAGAGGAACTCCAAAAAAATCGGCGATTGTTTCGACTGTCAGATCGTCGGGTGTGGGGCCCAGGCCTCCGGTGAAGAGCAAAAGCTGCGATCGGCTGACAGCGATTTCTAACACTTGTTTGATACGTTCTGGATTGTCCCCCACCACTGTTTGATAGTAGTGAGGGATTCCCAGACTCGCTAATTCTTTGGCTAAAAACTGGGCATTGCTATTAAGAATATCGCCTAACAGCAATTCAGTGCCAACACAAATAATTTCAGCAACCATTCAATTTTAGATTTTAGATTTTGGATTTTAGATTGGGGAATTGGGCATTGGTAATTGGGCATGGGGAATTGGGCATTGGGCATTGGGAATTATTTTTATTCCTTCTTCCTTCTTCCTTCTTCCTTCTTCCTTCACCTAGCGTGTCTCCAAACTTTCCAGCTAGCATATCCCAGCAAACTTGTTGCACCCATAGCGTAAATTACGCCGCTGGGAAGCGAAAAAGCTAGGGCTAAACTTCCCACCCACAGTGTCAGCGAGTAAATAAATAAAACCGCAAATCGATGGGATAGTCCGGCTTGTAGAAGTCGGTGGTGGAGGTGGCGCTTGTCAGCAATAAACGGTGACTTGCCGTTGCGAAGTCGATCGAGAATCACCGCCGACATATCTAAAATCGGTACAGCTAAAATTAAATATGGCAGCAACACAGAAGTAACAGCCGTAGTTTTAACTAACCCAATTACTCCCACTCCAGCGAGAGTAAACCCGATAAAATAAGCCCCGCCATCTCCCATAAAGATTTGAGCCGGATTGAAGTTGTAGCGCAGAAATCCCAAGGCCCCGCCAGCTAAAGCCGCTGCAATCAGGGCCGCCGCCGGTTGGTGCATCGCCAGACTGACAATCAGCATTACAACTGCTGCAATCCCTGAAACTCCGGCAGCTAAACCGTCCAAACCGTCAATCCAGTTGATGGCATTCGCCATGCCGACGAGCCAAATTACGGTAATTGGCAAACTCAGCCAGCCAATGTTAGTCAGTCCCAGGGAGGGAACTGTGAGAAACTCAATTTGTACGCCTGCCATCCAAACGATGCTGGATACGCCAATTTGCATGAGCAAGCGTTTTAAGGCTGAGAGCGAAAATAGGTCGTCTGCTAAACCGATGAGGAAGAATCCGATGCCGCCGAGGGTGACTCCCCAAATTTCGTATTCGTCTTTGGGATTGAGAACTTGTCCGCTAGCATCGATGAAGCCTCCTGAGAGCCAGACAAATAAGAGGGCAGTGATAGTGCCGAGAAAGATGGACACTCCTCCCAAGCGCACCATAGGGCGCTTGTGGACTTTTCGCTCGCCTGGCCGATCGACTCGCCCGCTTTTGAGACCAATTTTTTTGACTATTGGCGTACTCCAGAGGACGATGATCGCAGAAACCAGAAAAGCGAGTATGTGGTACAGATACTGGTACGGCATCTGAAATCAATTTTAAATAGTGCGGGGCAATTAGTCTGTCAGGCAGAGTCTACTACATTTCAGATGGCTTGTAACAAGGAAACATCTTGAAGAGCGACTGGGGGTTTGGGAGTCGGAGATTTGCCGCCATGGCAGTTGCCCTGGGGCGAATTGTCAGGTTTTTCATTCATAACTCTCGAATTAACGATTTCAAATATCGACTCTTTCGCGAGCAAAAAAGTCGATATTTGGCGAGCGGGCTCAGTTGAGCGGTATCTTTCACAACCGACAAATACCGTTAGTCAAACCAGCCCCGCCCGACAAATATCTTTACTAAAAACCGTATTGGCGATCGATATTTTTGGTGAAAACCGCTTGTCAATATCGCTACCGACAACTCTCAATCTTTTCCTGCTCTTTTACCCTTTTACCCGTACACTTCCAACTACCAATTCCCCATTGCCGATCAGGAAAATTAAGCTAATGCCGGCACTTTCAAGTACAAGTGGGGATATAAGGGGAAGCGATCGCACAGTGCTGCTACTCGACGCAGGCAGTCGGCGGCGACGCTTTCATCATCTGGATTTAGCAGGCGCTCGGCAATAATATTGCCAATCTCGGTAAATTCTGCTGTTCCCATTCCCCTGGTGGTCATCGCCGGCGAACCGAGTCTCAAACCGCTGGTGACAAAGGGCGATGCCGGATCGAAAGGCACCGTATTTTTATTAGCAGTAATATTCACACCGCTGACTAATTGGTCCGCTCGCTTGCCTGTCATGTTTACAGATCGCAAATCAACTAGCATTAAGTGATTGTCCGTGCCGCCGGAAACGAGTTTTAAACCCCGCTGCTGCAACTGTTCCGCTAAAGCGCGCGCATTTTCAATTACTTGACCGGAATAAGTTTTAAATTCAGGCTTTAAGGCTTCGCCGAAAGCTACTGCTTTGCCCGCAATGACGTGTTCTAAGGGCCCACCTTGAGTGCCGGGGAAAACTGCTTTGTCAAACTTTTTACCTAATTCCGGGTCATTAGTCATAATCAAGCCACCACGGGGGCCGCGCAGGGTTTTGTGAGTGGTGGTGGTGACTGCATGACAGTGGGGGAGGGGGTTGGGGTGATGCCCAGTGGCGACTAACCCGGCGATGTGGGCGATGTCGGCGAGCAGGTAGGCTCCGATTTCGTCGGCGATCGCTCTAAACTTCTCAAAGTCGATAATTCGCGAATATGCTGAATAGCCACAAATTAGCAATTTCGGTCGGTTTTCTTTGGCAAGTGCCAAAATTTCCTCATAGTCGAGCTGTTCTGTTTCTTGGCTGACGCCGTAGTGAAAAGCTTTGAACCATTTGCCGGATACGTTGACCGGCGAACCGTGGGTCAAGTGTCCGCCGTGGGACAAATCCATGCCCATAATTCCGTCTCCGGGTTCCAGCAAGCTCAAAAATACTGCAAAGTTGGCTTGAGCGCCCGAGTGGGGCTGGACGTTGGCGTGAGCGGCTCCAAAGAGCTGTTTGGCGCGATCGATCGCGATTTGCTCGATGCCGTCGATAAATTCGCAGCCGCCGTAGTACCGTTTCGCTGGCAGTCCTTCGGCGTATTTATTGGTCAGCACTGAGCCTTGAGCTGCCATTACGGCTGCGGAGGTAAAGTTTTCGCTGGCGATGAGTTCTAGGTGGTCTCGCTGCCGCTGGAGCTCTTGCCCGATTAAATCGGCAATCAGCGGATCGGTTTTGGAAAGGAATTCTAAGTTAGTGTCCGTCACAATAATCAACCTCTTGACAATTTTGGGATTGGGAATTGGGGATCTTATACCGTACTACGGATTTCGCACCATTGACATAAATATTACGTTGTGTTCAGGTTAAGCGGTTTGTCCCCAACTCCTGACATACAATGAAATTACTGGTGTGAAGCCTGCCGGAGGTATCAAATGTTAGTCATTTTAATGGAAAATCAGATGCTTGCCCCTCAGTGTGTTTGCCAAAGTTGTTTGCTGGCCGATCGCACTGGCCAACCGCGCTGGAGCGGTGGAGAGCTTCGCTGTGGCCATCCAGTTGCTAAACCTACGGAAAATTTGCCCGATCGGTACGAGTGTCAAATGGGCTTCGTCATTGCCAATATTAAATAAGAAAGCCTGCATGGTAGTTGAGGCTGCTCCCCGCTGAGTGAAAAGCAAGTTCCGGCAGAGTCGAAACACAAACCCTGCTGCTGCGTTATCCTGAGTTTAATGGAATTAATAGTTAATCGATCGACTCAGGAGAGTTCATTATGACTTGGCGCGGGTCTACAACTGTTCGAGACCGGATTTTTGCTTCTTTGCCTTATTTGCTCCCGTTGGTTGACGGGCTTGCCTTTGGCAGGTTTCTGTTTCAACAGTTTCCTGTCCTGCAACTGTTGTTGATACCGCTAGCTCCATTGATGCAAATTTATAGTTTGCCCTTTGCTAGCTTGATTATCTTCTTTGCTCTGTATTTAGGAGTAGTTAGAAACGAAAACATCAGTCACTTCATTCGTTTTAATGCGATGCAGGCAATTCTTTTAGACATTGTTTTGATGCTGTGCGGTCTGGTTTTGCCGATTTTTTCTAACGGCGTCCAAGTCGCATTTATTGCGGAGACTCTTTATAACATGGTGTTTTTGGGCGCTTTTGCTGCATTTGTCTATGCAGTGGTGCAGTCGCTCTTGGGACGCTATGCAGAGATTCCTCCGCTTTCGGATGCTGTTTATATGCAGGTACGTTAGTCAATTGGCAGTTGGCAGTTGGCAGTTGACAGTTGGCAGTTGACAGTTGGGAGTTGGCAGTTGTTAGTTGGTTATTATTTGTTGGTTCTAATGCCCAATGCCCAATGCCCAATGCCCAATGCCCAATAACTAATAACTAATAACCAATAACTACTGTATTTTCAAGACTGCCGATGCCTTCAATTTCGATGCGGACTCGATCGCCTATTTGTAGCGGCCCTACTCCTTGCGGAGTTCCAGTCAGTATCACATCGCCTGGAATTAGGGTCATTACTTGACTGATGTAGGAGACGAGAAAGTCTGGGGAAAATACCATGCGATCGATCTGGGATGACTGTACCGGTCGCTCGCTCTCATTGACAAAAGTCTGCAATTGTGCAGCAGGACTCAGTTCGCGGACAATCCAAGGCCCCAAGGGACAAAAAGTATCGAACCCTTTGGCCCTGGCCCACTGGTTGTCCCGCTTTTGCAAATCTCTAGCTGTTACGTCATTGGCGATAGTATAGCCCCAAATTTTGCTGTGTGCTTGTTCGGGAGTGCAGTTGGTACAATATTCGCCAATTACCAGGGCCAATTCTCCCTCGTAGTCTACCCTTTCCGACTGCTGCGGATAGCGAATCGCTGCGCCTGCGGGGATGACAGCACTCGGAGGCTTGAAAAACAGCAGGGGCTCAGCAGGTACTGGGGTTCCCATCTCGGCGGCGTGATCGACATAATTTTTGCCTACGGCTACAATTTTTGAGGGAGAGCACGGGGCGAGAATTTGGTAAGTATCTGGTGAAAGTTCCAAATCGGTTGGTTGTCCTTTTAACCAGGGCGGTGCATCAAATACTTGAACGCTGTGGCTGAGTTGCAGTAAACCGTAATGGATGTGTCCTTGTGTTGTTTTTACTCGAACGTAGCGCTGGGCCATAGTATTTTAGATTTTAGGTTTTAGATTCTAGATTCAAAAAGACTTGTGCAAGTCCTAAATAGAATATATATAAACATGGATCTAGGGATAATTTCTGAAAATTTATTGCTCGCTCGACCTTCTTGATTTTTGCTGTACGATTGTCCAATCGCTTTCCGTGCAAATTCCGTGCAGCGGTTTATCCCAAGAGTCAACTGGTAGTTGGGCGATCAAGGCAAATTCAAAGATAATGCCGATCGTAACTTTTGATTCCCACTCAGCTAAACTGAGCATTCTGTCGTAATAGCCGCCGCCGTAGCCCAAGCGATAGCCGCGAACATCGCAGCCTACTGAGGGTACGAGCATTAAATCTACTTCTGAGTGGTCTATTTTAGGAGCATCCGGCAGGGGTTCTAGTATGCCATAAGCTCCAGTATGTAAAACATCTCCGGGCTGCCAGATGTGCCAAGATAGCTCTTTGCCGACACAGCGGGGAAATCCCCATTTTTTAGGGGTGGGAATGGCATTTGTGGGACAGGCATCTTGCCTGTCTCCAAAATTGAGCAGCCAAGATGCCTCCTCCACAGAAGATGTAAATAGGGGACTTAAATCTGGTTCTTGGCGACAACTGAAGTAGGCGAGGATTGTTTTTGCTTGGGTGAATAGGGGCGAGTTTTGAAGGCGGTTGCAGAGGCGATCGCTCTTTTGTCTCCATTCTTGTGCTGATAGGGATTTGCGGGTGTGGAGGAGGGATTTTCTTAATTCTGTTTTAGTTAATGAAGGTTCAGCAGTATTCATATTTTCGATCGAATCTCTCGTTTGACTTCCACTCCGACAGGGGTTTTCAACCCCTGTCTCACAGCGAAAGTCCTCTAAAAGAGGACTACAATTAATTGCATTTTCATCACATTCTGTAGTCGGTTTTAACCGAGTTTAGCTTTGAGGCAGGGGTTTAAACCCCTGCCGGACTGTCGGAAAGTATCAACAAACTGGATTTGATATTACATATTGTCTCACCACAGGACAAACGCAGAATAGCGTTTCATTCTCCTGTTCTTCTATTTCAACGAACGATCGCCTCCCCAAAGATTGCAGCCCGTTGAATAACTCAGAGGGCGATAAATCGGCATCTTGTAGCAATTGCTCTATTGAAACTGGATTTACTTCGCGGCTGAGTCGGGAGATTAGCTTTTTCTCTAATTCTGACAAGCGATTTATCTGCCGTTGCAAGTTTAATGCCAATTCTTCCCCTAAGAATAGCCTATCATATTTTAAAAATTCTGCAACCCTACCTCGGAATATTTCCTGAATGGTGGTGGCGACTATTTTCAACCACAATGGATTGCCTCGGTAGGCGTTAATTAGGTTTTCCCATTTTTCGGGATTGAGTAACCTTTTATGTCGGAAAATTTCGGTAGCGGCTATATCTATGCCTTTGAGTTGCAAGGCGCGCACTGGTGAATTTTCACCTTTTAAGGCGGTAATTTCTCTGGGTGGTTCCCAACTGTTGAGGATTAAACAACTGTTGTGGGTTGTTTCTCCGATTGGTGTGAAGAGGATGCTGTAATTTTCGCATTCGGGGCGGTAATTTCCTGCTAGCTGTCCGCTGCTGAGAAGGGCTTGCACGTCGTCGAGGATAATGAGACAGCGGTTTTTTCGCAAATATTCCATTAACAGGGAAAGTCGATCGGGGATGCTGCTAGGGAGTTCGATTGCTGGGTTATTTAAGAGAAATTCTAGGAGAGTTTTTAGGGTGGTTTCTAAGGGTGGGGAGTGGCGGAGACTTCGCCAGATGACGCATTCAAAGTTATGCTGAATTTGTCTGATGAGGTGGAGGGAAAGTGCGGTTTTACCAATGCCGCTTATTCCTAATATTGCTGCAATGTTGCAATTTTCTTGGACGATGGATTTTTCGAGGGTGGCGAGTTCGGATGTGCGTGAAGCGTAATTGCTCAACTAGGGGAAAAAATGGAGCCATCAATAGAGAGAGCTTGTTGAATAGATTGATAAGCAGTTAAAC
>NZ_JAUBRN010000101.1:0-13689 GCF_036701875.1 Microcoleus sp. MON1_C5
TTTAAGTCGGGAAGTTTTTCCATTCCTTTATCTAATGTCTATCTCGTCTTCTTGTCAAGGGGGTTGAGCAATTACCTTTTTCTTTGTCACCCAGTATCATTTTGGGAGGAGGAGCGGGAACAACTGTGATATCCCTAGTTACGAGTTTTGTTAGCGTTGTCCCCCCTACAGCATTGCTAATATTCGGGCGGAAAAAGGCACTTTTTTAATTTAAATTGATTGCTGACCGCCAACGGTTAAATTTTTCCGACTGACAACGTACTCTAACAAACCCTCTGAAGCGTCTAGCAGCAAATCAATTACTCGATCAAATCCCTCCGGGCCACCGTAGTAAGGATCAGGCACTTCTTTAAGGTCGTATTTCTGGCAAAAATCGCACATCAGTCGCACTTTATCTTTATACTTTCCAGCCGCATCCAGGGCAAGAATATTGCGATAATTTTCCCGATCCATGGCCAGAATCAAATCAAAATTTTCAAAATCTTTCCTGGCAAATTGGCGGGCTTCGCCTAGCAATTCAATGTCTCGCTTCCTCGCCGCCAATGCCATCCGCCTGTCAGGGGGGCTGCCAATGTGATAGCTAGCAGTTCCGGCCGAATCGCAGGTGATACGATCGCTCAAACCCGCTTCTTTAATTAAGTGATTCATAATATTTTCTGCTGAGGGCGATCGGCAGATGTTTCCTAGGCAGACAAACAATAACTTATAAGACATTTAATTGATAATTAGTAATTGGTAATTTTTAATGGGAAAGAAGAAAGAAAATTTTTCCTTTCCCCTTTTTCCAAAATTTTCGTGCTTGATAGAAATCAATCAGTCATTAGCTATAGATTCCTTTTTAAACACAGATAGCTAACCACTAATGACTGATGACTCATGACTGATGACTCATGATTAACCGAAACCGGGGAGATTTAGTCCACCGGTGAGTTCTTCCATTTTCTCCCGCATCGTCATCGTAGACTTAGCGTAAGCATCCTGCATCGCCACCGTGACGAGTTCAGAAACCACATCAGCACCTTCACCGAGGGCATCCGGTGAGATTTCCACGCGGCGGGGTTCTTGGTTGCCGCTGAGAAAAACCTTGACCAAGCCGCCGCCGGCAGTTCCCTCAATTTCCATTACATCCAACTCTTCTTGGAGCTTTTTAGCTCCTTCTTGAACCTGCTGAGCTTTTTTGAAAGCTTCAGTCAGTTCTTTCATTTTTCCCAGGCCGAAGCCAAATCCTTGTCCTGATTTTGTCATAACTACTTTGTGATGGTGTGTGGGCTGGCAGTCTGCCGTTTCCGTATTACTTCAATGATGCCTTAGAAGGGAAACTCTCCCAGTATTCTAACTTCTGGCTCCAACAACAGCGACCACCGCTGCTCGACTTGCTGTTGAACGTGGCGGATCACTTGAAAAATATCATTGGCCGTTGCCGACCCGCAGTTAAGAATAAAATTAGCATGGCGCTGAGCCACTTGTGCGCCTCCGATCTGATATCCCTTCAGTCCCGCCTGTTCGATGAACCAACCTGCGGTCTTGGGGCCGGGGTTGCGGAACACTGAGCCACAGCTCGGTAAGTGGTAAGGTTGAGTTGTCCGCCGCTGGCTGAAATGGTCATTAGTTTCTGCCATTACTTGCGATCGGTCGAATCCCGGCTGTAACTGGAAAGTCGCTTCTGTTACTAGCCGATCGCCCCCTTGCAGCACCGAAGTCCGGTAGCGGTACTCCAACTCTTGGGGAGTCAGAATTTCCACCTTACCACCAGGGGATAGGACGCGAGCGTTGACTAGAATATCAGCAGTACAGCCTCTGTGAGCGCCTGCATTCATCACCACAGCCCCTCCCACCGTACCCGGTATGCCGACTGCCCATTCTAGACCTTTCCAGCCCCGTTTAGCGGCCAACCAAGCGAGGCGGGGAATTGACTCTCCCGCCCCCGCTGTCACTTGACCTGTTTCTGCATTAAAATTCACCTGTTTCAGGTAGCGAGTGGCGACGACCAAACCGGACAAACCCCGATCGCTCACCAACAAATTAGAACCCGCACCCAGCAGAGTCACCGGCATCCCTTCATCGTGTGCCCAGGCAAAACTCGCTTGCAAAGCCTCCATACTGCGGGGAGCAACGTACCACTCGGCAGGGCCGCCGACTCGGAAGGAAGTCAGACCCGCCAGCGAAACTTGGGAATTAATCTTGCAATCAGTTCCCCGCAAAGAAATAGGAGAATACACTCGCCGATTGTCCTTAACAGAGGAGTCATTCGAGATAGTCACCATCTTGAAAATCCTTAAAAATACCTTCGCTCAAAGACGTGGTTGAAAATCCATTTAGCTAACTTATGTGGCCGCTTTGAGCGAGCCGCCCGACAGAAGTTTCGGCACAACGTGCAACGCCATAATGTCGATCGACTCTACTCAGTTGGCGAGCTAATCGGGGCGATCGGCTTGTTGATAAAAAGCCATAACCTCTGGAATAATCTGATTCAGATTACCAGCACCCAAAAACAGAGCCAAATCCCCCGGTTGCAGATTTTTGGTTAAAAACTTAGTGACTGACTCCAGGGAAGGCGCAAACTCAACCTCTCGGCCTTCTTTAGCAATCAAATCAGCAACCTGCTGCCCGCTAATCTCTCCTAAATTGGGTTCCCCAGCACTATAAATATCGCAAGCCACAACCAAATCAGCATCCCCAAAAGATTGAGCAAATTCTGGCAAAAATGTCAGAGTCCGGCTGTAACGGTGGGGTTGAAAAATTGCAACCACTCTTCGGGATTTGGGATTTTTTTCGCTACCTTCGATCCGCAAGCGAGCCGCCGCCAAGGTGACACGAATTTCGCTAGGATGGTGGGCGTAGTCGTCCACAAACAGGATGTCATTGTGAAAACCCCGCACCTCAAAACGGCGGCGAGCTCCTTCAAAGCCAGCAATCGCTTTGGCAATCGCCGAAAACTCTAACCCCAACAATCGGCCTACTGCTACCGCAGCTAGTGCATTGCTGAGATTGTGTGTACCCAGCAACTTCAACTCGATTTCCCCTAGGAAAGTTCCTCGCTCCCAAATCCGTGCCTTGGTGCTTTCTGCTCCGTACTCCACGCCCGAAACCGTGTAGTCAGCACCGCTGTCCGGCTGCAAGCTATAACTGACATGAGGCTGAAGGCAGTCTTTGACGATTTGGTCGTCAATGCAGCCCACCAAGGTTTGACAGTTTTGGGCAAACACCTTAAATGTGTCTATTACTTGGTCAAGGGTATCGTAATGGTCTGGATGATCCAGTTCTACATTCGTCACTATGCCAATTTTGGCAACCAGCTTGACGAGAGAACCGTCGGATTCATCAGCCTCGGCAACTAAGTAGGGGCCTTCTCCCAAACGGGCATTGCCTTCCCAAGCATTTACCTCGCCTCCTACTACGATCGTCGGGTCTAGACCCGCCGCCATCAGCATGAAGCCGATTAAGCTGCTAGTAGTAGTTTTGCCGTGAGTCCCGGCTACCGCTATGCTTTGGTAATCTTGAATTAAGGCTGCCAACACATCCGATCGATGAAAAATCGGACAGCCCAAATCTAAAGCAGCTCGATATTCGGCATTGGCTGGGTGAATAGCCGTCGAACATACTACTTGAGGCAATCCCCCAATTGCTTGGGCGCTTGAACCGTTGCCGTTCAATTGGAGAGCTTCGGCTGTCGCGACAGAAGTCCCTACCGTACCCGCGACTATCGAGGATACTGCCCTTTCCTGTTGGCCGCAGTCGGGACTGCTACCGGTAAGGGCCGTTTGAAATAGTTCAAAATTGCTGGCGTCTTGACTCCAAAAAATATGAGCTCCCATTCCTTGCAAGCGCTCGGTTATGTGACTCGATTTAATGTCGGAGCCGTACACAGGCAACTTGCGTTTAGCTAGAATGTAGGCTAGGGCTGACATCCCAATCCCACCAATGCCGATGAAATGAAATGGTCTACCGCTGAAATCAACAGAACTCGGCATCTTCGCTCCTCACACACCACACCACGCCAATAACACGCGATATCATATCAAGAATTGTTTTTTCAGGATACAGTTCGCTAGAGATTTTGTACAAAATTCTCTGCGCGTCCCTAGATTTGCGGGACTTGTAGAGATGTTTGTCTTGTATCCTATATGACTTAGTACCGAGTAGTTTTCCGGAACAGTCACAGCTCGAAAATAGCAGGTAACAGAAAACGCGGTCTGGGGTCTGGCCCAACAGACTAATTTGGGTGCTTGCATACTCCTGCATTCTTTCTATTTCTATCCGCCTGCTGTGCTCGGATACGGTAGCAAAAGCCCCACAACCTTTCTACCAAGATTGAGGGTAAAACCCATAAGGATTTACAAACACTACCACGTATAACCAAATTTCGCTCCTTTTACAGTCATAAATCTACCTTTACGGTCATTATCTCGCCCAAGTCAGAGATTGACACGAGCGCAGCTATAGTATATATTTTTACTATATTGTATATATAAGTTATGTAGTTAGTCGGAATAGTCGAATAGCCATTGAGCCAACCAAATCATGGGCTCGATCGAGAAGCCGATGAACCCTCTTGGCAGCCCTGAAAGTTTTTACCACTGCGCTAAAAAGTATATCTACTGTCAAAACTTTTTGAGCCGCCAACCAACGAATGCTCAGGCGGTCGATCGCGCAATCAAAACAAGTTGGCATTAATATTGGCAAGGTTAATCACCGAGTCCCGGAACCACTCCGACCCTCAGAACCGGGTTTTTGAACTCGGATTGAAGGTTTGAACGAATTAAGGGGGTTAACAAAATCGGTTTTAGCGTCCGGGACGATCGTCGAAATTAGGGTCGTCCAAGCGTTTGTCCCCAATGTGAAGCGAGGGTTTTCTAATAAACGAGCTTATGGTTAAAAGTGTATAAACATAAAATTGGCGCAAAGTCTGTATTAATCCTGATTTTGGGGAAATATGGGGAGAATAGCGATTTTGGGGGGGACTTTTGATCCGGTTCACTGGGGTCACGTGTTGGTAGCCGAGACGGCTGCGAGTCAATTTGCTCTCGATCGAGTCATTTGGGTACCGGATCGCTCTCCTCCTCACAAGTGGCGCCCGGATTTGGCAAGTTTTGAGCAGCGGCGGGAAATGCTCGCTCTGGCGATCGCCGATCGCCCCGACTTCCTAATTTCGCCGCGGTCGGCAAATCCCTCCGACAGTTGTTTTGCGATCGACACCCTGCTGTATTTGCAAAAATTGTATCCAGGCGATCATCGCTGGTACTGGATTATTGGTAGTGACGCACTCCTTACTCTGCCCAAATGGCACCGGTGCGGCGAAATTGCCGGGTTGTGCGACTGGTTGGTGGCCCCACGTCCGACTCAGGGAGATCGAGAGACGGCAGAAAGCGGGGAGGTTGGGGAACTGTCCGAGTGGGGAGATTGTCCGGGTGGAAAACCCCTCGCTTCCGCGGGGGACAGGATGCAGGTTCAGGCAAATGCTGTCGGCCGACGAGTTGCCGAACAAATGGCTCTTTTGGACGTGGAGATTCGCTGGGAGGTACTGTCCATGCCTGCGATCGAGATTTCGTCGAGCCACATCCGCCGCTGCTGCGCCGAAAGGATCGACCTCCGCTACTTAGTCCCGGAAGTTGTCGGGACTTATATTGCAGCCCATCAGCTTTACCAGTAACCAGCGGCACAAAGCCTAATGCCTTCTGCCTTGCAATTTCACCCTTCTAGAAAAGTTCAAGCTTTTTTGATCGACACAAAAAGTTAGAAAGGATCGACCTTTGCGATATGATCTTGTCTCATAAGTCAATTCTTAAATTTTTTCAAAATTTAAGCCTGAGCTAGAGGCTGCCATCGTTAGGAGGTACAAGGTGATTAGAGTCGCGATCAATGGTTTTGGACGTATCGGGCGCAGTTTTGCGCGCTGCTGGCTGGGCAGAGAAAACAGCCAGCTAGAGTTGGTAGCTATTAATGACACTTCCGATCCCAGAAGTAATGCTCACTTGCTGAGATACGATTCCATGATGGGAACGTTGAAGAATGTGGACATCAGTGCGGATGAAAATTCCATTACTCTCAACGGCAAGACAGTTAAATGCGTGAGCGATCGCAACCCGCTAAACTTGCCTTGGAAAGATTGGGGTATTGATCTGATTATTGAATCGACCGGCGTCTTCGTTGACCAAGCTGGTGCATCGAAGCATATCACTGCCGGCGCTAAAAAAGTGCTAATTACCGCTCCCGGCAAGGGTTCTGAAGTTGGCACTTATGTGATGGGAGTCAACCACCACAACTACAAGCACAGTGACTACACAGTCATCAGCAATGCTAGCTGTACTACCAACTGTCTGGCTCCTGTACTGAAAGTGCTGCACGAAAATTTTGGCATCGTCAAAGGCATGATGACCACTACCCACAGCTATACTGGGGACCAGCGCTTGCTGGATGCCAGCCACCGCGACTTGCGGCGGGCCCGGGCGGCAGCAATGAATATTGTGCCGACTTCTACCGGAGCAGCCCAAGCTGTGGCTTTGGTGATTCCGGAATTGAAAGGCAAGTTAAACGGTATCGCCATGCGCGTGCCGACTCCCAATGTGTCCGTAGTCGATTTTGTGGCTCAGGTAGAGAAAAAGACTTTTACCGAGCAAGTAAATCAAGTGTTCAAAGAAGCTGCCTCTGGCTCCATGAAAGGGATTTTGGAGTACAACGATTTGCCTTTAGTTTCATGCGACTATCGCGGAAGTGATGCTTCTTCGATTCTGGATTCCAGCTTGACGCTGGTGATGGATGGCGACATGGTGAAGCTGTTGGCTTGGTACGACAATGAGTGGGGCTACAGTCAGCGGGTGGTTGACTTGGCTGAATTGGTCGCCGAACGTTGGGAAGCCTAGTACCCGAACGCAGAAGGCTTTAGTCATTCGGCAGAAGGTAAAAAAGGCTAATATTTTGTACTTTTGAGTCGATTTCTAGCTGACTGGTTATTTCTGTTTTCGAGCGCTAGAGACTTTTGGCAGTTGATAGTTGGCGAGTAGAAGATGAAATATCGTAGGGACAGGGCAGTCCCGTGTCCCTACGATATTCGTAAGCTGCTACTCCCAGCTATCGAACTTTTTGCCATAATACATACGATCGGGCTTTCGGGTCTGCTTGATGATAAATTTGTTGTTTGTAGTAAGCGCTTAAAATTGCTTTAGTTAAGTTCTCGGAAAATCCCCAATATTAAAAAAATAAAAATTCCGACTATAAAAGTTAAACAAGTGGAAAAATAGCAACAGCTACGGTGTAGTTTTGCCAACAAAATCTGATATGAAAAAAGCGCTAATTTGTGGTATATCAGGTCAGGACGGAGCTTATTTAGCTAAACTGTTACTCGATCGAGGTTATGAAGTTTGTGGCACCTCCAGGGACGCCCAAATGTCTAGTTTCGGAAACCTGGCCCGTTTGGGCATCCGAGACAGAGTAAAACTAGAATCCATGTCTCTCAACGATTTTCGCAGCGTCTTGCAAGTGCTTGCCAAAATAGAGCCAGATGAGGTGTACAATCTAGCAGGTCAAAGTTCCGTCGGTCTGTCTTTTGAACAACCCGTAGAAACCCTCGAAAGCATCGCCACAGGCACATTAAATCTGTTAGAAGCAATTCGGTTTACAGGTGGCAAAATTAAACTTTACAATGCCAGTTCTAGCGAATGTTTTGGGGATACCGGAGGTAGTGCAGCGGATGAAAATACGCCTTTTCGCCCCAGAAGTCCTTACGCGGTGGCGAAAGCAACGGCATTTTGGGAAGTAGCGAATTATCGGGAAGCGTACAATTTGTTTGCGTGTTCTGGTATTCTGTTCAATCACGAGTCGCCGCTGCGACCGGAGAGGTTCGTCACCCAAAAAATTGTATCTGTTGTGTGCCGAATTGCTGCAGGCAGTTCCGAAAAACTCCATTTGGGAAATATTTCAGTGCAGCGGGACTGGGGTTGGGCGCCGGAATATGTGGAGGCGATGTACTTGATGTTGCAGCAGGAAGAACCGGACGATTATGTAATTGCCACGGGTGTAAGTTATCCTTTGGAGGAGTTTGTGCAGACAGCGTTTGTTTCTGCAGGTTTGGATTGGCAGGAACATTTAGTAACCGATGCGAGTCTCTACAGACCGACGGAGATTGCAGTTGGGAGGGGAAATCCGGCTAAGGCAAAAGAAAAATTGGGGTGGGAGGCGAAGTATAAGATGCCTGATGTGGTGCGGATGATGGTGGAAGCGAGGCAGATTGGAGGGGAAATTATCAGGTGAAAATAGGGAGGCAGAATATCCAACGGCTAAGGAGTGGTATAAGGCTAATCACCGTGATTAAAAAAAATATCGAGGCGAGGGGATACCTTATACTAACAAAGGGGTGATTAGTTGCGATCGCGATTATCGAAAGATGAAGGACGGGCTTCCGGCTGATCTACATAAATGGGGTTATGCGCTCGAGCGCGTATATGAAAGTGAATTTGTGGAACCACTTAGGTTTTATATTCTCAGGATGAGGTCTTGGAAATTTCACGATTGGCAGCCAAGATATGTTAATCTCTAAACCTTGAAAAAAAGCGGGTTTAGAGAGACTGTAGTTATGTGTTGAAAAAAATGTAGAGGAGTAATTGAGATGGGTTTGGGAGATTGCAAACAGCTAATGTTGGTGCTAAAAAATGAATATAATTTGCCAACTTTTGTAGAGACGGGAACTTGGAAAGGTGATACATCTGTGTGGGCGGCACAGCATTTTCCACAGGTTTTCACAATAGAATTTGCCAACCATATATATGAATCAACATCTAGTACGTATAGCCATATAAAAAATATAGAATTTTTGTGGGGTCATACAACAGAACAACTTAAATTAGTCGTTCCTCAACTCAATGAGCCTGCTCTGTTTTGGTTAGATGCTCATTGGATGGGCGGTGGTACAGCGGGAGAAAATGATGAGTGTCCGCTACTTGAAGAATTGGAAATAATCAATAATTCTGAATGCGAACATTTTATCCTGATTGACGATGCTCGATTGTTTTTGTCTCCCCCACCAAGTCCTCACCGTATAGAACAGTGGCCGAGCCTTAATGAAATAATGGCTACACTATCGGCGAAAACAAGCAGATATACCGTTATTTTTGAGGATGCCATAGTTTCTGTGCCTGAACGAGCAAAATCAGTTTTAGCTCAGTTTTGTCAAGATGCTAATACTAAGGCATGGGAAGAGTTTTTGCGAACAGGTGAACTCCGGGTAGCTACTGCCTTGCCCAAGCATCCAGAAGAAAAGAAAGAAACAGAAAAAATAATAAATACCACGTTTGAAAGTAGTGGTGAAAGCAAAGTTATCGCGAGATTTATTAAGGCAAATAATGTAGTTTTTGATGTAGGTGCTAATGCTGGGGATTGGACAGCAGAAGTTGTGAGCCAAGGAAATGAGCTAGAAATTCACCTGTTTGAACCAATTCCTCATGTTTACAAAAAGCTGAGTCAGAACATAGATAAAAAAGTAATTTCCAATAATTTAGCTGTAGGGCAGGCGGAAGAAGTCAAGACATTTTATTATTACGAAGCCAATCCACTATTGAGTACCTTTTACCGCCGATTCGAGGTTGAAAAAGAAGGGTGGCTGAATCCGCCTAAAGAAATACCAGTTTTGACGACAACTATCGACAATTACTGTCAGCGCCACGGCATTAAGAGAATTAATTTTCTCAAAATAGATGTTGGGGGCGGCGAATTAGACGTTCTATATGGAGTTAAACATTTTCTAGAAACAGGCAGAATAGATTATCTGCAATTTGAATATGGGGGAACTTATCTCGATTCAAAAATAACGTTAAAAGAAGCATTTGAGTATTTGCAAAAATTCCGCTATTCAATTTTTAAGATTTTGCCGGATAGGTTAGAATACAAACCTACCTTTTTGCCAGAATATGAAAATTTTGAGTTCAGTAATTTCTTGGCTGTAAATGAGCGATTCCACTCCAATGTTTTGGGGGAAGTAACCGACGGAAAGCTTAACATACAGGAACTGTGTCGGCAGTATTCCATAGAGCCGCGTGGCGTGATTCATGTTGGGGCTCATGAAGGCACAGAAATCACGGCATATCAACAAATGGGCGCGCAAAAAGTGCTGTTCGTCGAAGCCAACCCAGCGGTATTTGAACGCTTGCAAGCCAATCTAACCGGGATGCCCGATGTCCGATCGGTCAACTGTGCGATTAGCAATCAAAATGGCACTATAAATTTACACGTTACTTCCTTCGATCAAAGCAGTTCTATTCTGCAATTGAAGCATCATCAAGAGATTTATCCCCACATCACGGAAACTCATCAAATAACAGTACAGTCGAAAACACTCGATACTCTGCTGAAAGAACAGGAATTAAATCCCTCAGACTTTAATATCTTAAATATAGATATCCAAGGTGCAGAACTCTTGGCTTTGCAAGGAGCAACCAATTGGTTGAAATCTGTTGAGTTAATCAACACAGAAGTTAATTACGAAGAACTGTATGAAGGCTGCGCGTTAATTGATCAATTGGACGAATTTCTCGAAGGACACGGTTTTCAGCGCGCAGCAACCACAACGCCAATTCACCCATCTTGGGGAGATGCAATCTATGTGAAAAAACCAGCGATTACCTCATCCGTACTCGGCATGGAGAATATGGGTCGGTTGGGAAATCAAATATTTCTGTATGCGTTTTTGAGAACTTATGCAAGGGAACACAATCTCAGGGTAGAAACACCAGCTTGGATCGGTCAGTATCTATTCGGTCACAATGATGCGCCTATTTCTCAGCCTTTACCTCTAGTTGGAGAACAAGCGCAGCCTTACAAACTTTCCGAGTCGGCAATTCTCAATGCACCGGAACCGTTGAAAAATGTAGACTTCCAGGGCTATTTTCAGTTTCACACTCAATATCACGCCCAACATAAAGAATATTTTCAATCCTTGTTCCAACCTGTGCCGGAAGTCGAAGCAAAGTTGATAGAAGCTCTGAACCGATTGCGTTCTAAAGGTAAAACAGTTGTTGGATTGCATTTGCGACGCGGTGATTACAGAAGCGTCCATACAGTTTTGCCGTATCTTACTGTTGCTCCGAGTGGATGGTACAAGGAATGGCTGGACGGTTTGTGGGAAACTTTAGATGAACCTGTCCTGTTTATCGCGAGTGATGAAATTGAAACAGTGGTCAGTAATTTTGCAGAATACGCTCCCATAACAGTCAAAGATTTGGGTGTAGAGATGCCAGAAGCACCTTTTTATCCGGATTTTTATATATTGAGCCAGTGCGATGTTTTGGCTACTTCAAATAGCACATTCTCGTTTGCAGCAGCGATGCTGAACGAACGGTGCAAGTTTTTCTTCCGCCCTAACTTGCTCACGCAAAAAATGATTGCATTCGATCCTTGGAATAGCGAGCCACTGTTGCGCGATAATCCTAACGATTTGCCAGCAACAGTGTCTCAAAAACCCATAAGAATTTTGAACATTCAGGAGGTGGCATTAATCTCTCCTGAAGATCCCGAGTTGCTGTGGGGATGTAGTATAGATTCTCCCACGATCAGAACTTACGCAACTGCCAGTAATATTTTGATTGGGGGCTGGGTGATAGGTAAAAAGTCCCCGGCTGTTAAAGTTGAGTTGATTTGCGACGGTGAAGCGATCCGCGACATTATTGTAAATCAGCACCGCCCAGATGTAGCCGCAGTTTTTCCGGGAGTACCATTAGCAGAAAATAGCGGTTATGCGACTGAATGGGAAATAACGGGAACGTTGCCTGAATGTGAGATATCTATCCAAGCAGTGTTGGCCGATGAAACCCGCGTAAAATTTGGAGTAGTCCGGTGGCAAGAAACCATCTATCAGACACCCTCAAATAACGAGAGAGCCAAGTGCGAACTCAGTGTTGGCGCGATTATGAAAGATGAGGCTCCGTACCTAATTGAGTGGTTGGAGTTTCATAAAATAGTAGGGGTTGAGAGATTTTACTTATACAACAATAACAGCGCCGACAACACCATAGACATCCTTCAGCCCTACGTTCAATCAGGCGAAGTAATTTTGCACCATTGGCCGGTAACACCCGGACAAATTTCTGCCTACGAACATTGCCTCAGTGCGTACAAAACCGAATCAGAGTGGATCGCGTTCATTGATTTAGATGAGTTTATTTTTCCCAGCGAAAAGGATGATTTAAAAGAAGTCTTAAATGAATTTGATGGGGTAGCCGGTGTCGGAGTTAATGAGTTATTTTTTGGTTCTTCCGGTCACGAATTCAGACCGGAAGGGTTACAAATAGAGCATTTTACTAAACGCTCAGCCGACAATTTTGACAGAAATAAATATGTCAAAAGTATTGTGCGGCCCAAACAAATTATCCGCCCTAGCTGCCCTCACTTTTTCATACCAATTAGTAAGGATACGTTTTCGGTTACAGAGAATATGGAAGTGTTAAGCTCTTCTATAGCTGAAAAAACTTCAGTCCAAAAGCTGCGAATCAACCATTACTACACTAGGTCTCAAGAAGAGATGAAGCTGAAATTGATCAGAGGCTGGGCTTGCGGGGTGGAAAATCCGAGGACTTGGCGGCACTTTGAATATCACGATCGCAATGAAGTAGAAGATTTAACGATTCAACGCTTTGTTCCCAAGCTGAGACAGGCTGTTGATGCAGCGATTTCTAAATCTCGAATAGCGCAGATTTTAATGGAACAATGGCGATCGCAATCTAAGCTGTACCAGATGCAAATCAAATTAGAGGAATCTCAAACAGAGTTCGAGCGCACTCAAGAAAAGTTGGCTTTGTCCGAAGCTCAACTGCATCAGACACAAGAGCAACTGAAACAGAGTAACGATCTGCTTCATAAGTTAGACGTAGACTTACAAAGGATTCCCGGTGCTTCGGAACAAAATCTCGGGGGATTTGAGCAATTTATAACTAAACTGCAACAAGTTCCAGAGGAATTACAACCAATTAAAGAAGAGCTTGAGCTTAGCCAGATTCAATACCACAAAACTCAGGAAGAACTCGCACAAACTAAGTCTCAACTCGTAGAACGTGAGGCTAAACTGCAAGAGATGGAGAGTTTTGCAACTCCCTTAAATCAACTGGCAGAGTTGTATTTAGCTCAAGGAAAGTTAGAAGATGCGATCGCACTTTGTGAGCAAGTATTAAAGATTCAACCCAAATTTGCTCCGGCCTACAAGACTTTGGGGAATGCCTTGCAAGCTCAGGGTAAACTGGATGAGGCCAAGACTTGGTACCTTCGCGCTCTGGAAATTCAACCTGATTTTGCTCCAGCTTTAGCAAACCTGGGTACTATTAACGCACAGCAGCAACATTGGCAAGAGGCGATCGCATCTTACCAAAAGGCGATCGCGATTCAACCCAATTTCGCTGGCGTTTACCGCAACTTGGCTAAGGTTTTTTCGCAAATTGGCAAGCCTGATGAAGCCGTCGAGTGTTGTTATGCAGCCGTCATTTTGGAACCGGAAACAACGGCAGAGGAATACTTTAACCTTGGCAATACTCTGTTACAGCAAGGTAAGCAGGAGCGGGCGATCGTATGTTACCGCAGGGCTGTTTATTTAAACCCAAATTTGTCTGAGGCTCATGACAAGTTAAGTGAAGTTATGTCAGGGCTATTTCATTCTATTTGAGTAGTGGATATAGTAGTAAAGTATCGTACTCATGCCCGGGAGCTGCTATGTCT
>NZ_JAUBRN010000102.1:0-13508 GCF_036701875.1 Microcoleus sp. MON1_C5
TTTTTGAGTAACAGCTTGCCGGATATTCAAAGGCAGCTACTTTTGGCTGCAATCATTTTTTAGTCTAAACTACAGTTCCATCATCCGGCTGTCTAATTTGCGCGCTGCTTCGCTAATCGTTATAGCGGGTTTGTTGCCGTCGAGATATATTATCATCAGAAAACTTCCTATTTTTCCCCGTCGAAACAGCGCAACTTCGACATTCATTGTTACACCTTTTATTTTTCCTTGAGTTGTCCACCCACCCGATACCTCGCCAATCTTGTCTTCTAACGGGACTTAGACAAAAACTGAAGCCAAAATAGCTTCAAACCCAAAGAGAGCAAGAGTTTTAGATCGAAGTGGCATAAATCTAGTTATACCAAAGGTTTCAGGCATTTTTAGGTGATCGACCTCTTTCCATTACCAGCGAGGGGTTTGGGTTTTTAAAGCGGCTCGAAAATGTTTAAGTCCCACTAAGGTTAAAGCGGTAAGATTAGCAAACTGAAATTCGTTGTTACCACTGTTTAAACGTTGGGAGAACTGTTGTGCAAAACTCCCTTCACGGATTTGAGCATCAAATGTAGCTCGATCGATCCGGTTGGGCAGTGGCGTTGTAAATCCTCCAACTATTTGAAACTGCTGATCGTCGTTCTTCTGATAAGCAAACACGCTTCCTGGTTTCAACCTATTGAGACTGCTGACCAGTTTTTGGATCGTCGCAGGTGGCATTTCTGTAAAACCTGCGGGCAAGTCTTGTAAAGTCAGGACTAGGTTGGACAAGTCCCCTGCGGGAGTTGGAATATCGGCAGACAGAATATTGCTGCGATCGATCGCCTTGGTGGCGATCGACACTTCGGAACATCCACCGCCTAATGCAGCACTAATTAGCAAACACACCAATAAGACAACTTTTTTTTTCATTATTTTACCCTGTTGCTATTAGTCATTACCCCTGTCTACCTCACTCTACCCCACAGCGCTGTCTTTTAGTCTGCTGTTTCTAATTCCTCTAATTCTTGCGTAGACTGCCATCCAGCTTGCCAGAGCGATCTGTCTTTGAGTTGTGCGGCGTTGAGCCAAAAACGGACACTTGGATCGCAAGCAGCCACCATTTCTGCAAATACCCATTTACCTTCGTTTTTTCGGTTGACCACTTGAAAGTGTCGCCACCCCCAAGTTTTTTGGTGTGAAGTCCATCGGGAACCAACTAAATAAGGAAATTTTTGTTTTTTGCTCACAGTATTTTTGTGGAAAAATATATTAGAAAGCAAGTGAATTGTAATAACTCGTTCTGTTTGATGATATTAGTTCCCTTTTAAAGCTCGTCAAATCCTCTCCCCCTCTCCCCATCTCGAACATAACAGATAATATAGAGGCGCTGCAGCTTACATGAGAGTTTACCTAAACTCTATCTGCAAGTAGATGCGTTTATTGTAACTTGCAGCCTTTCCCCCTCGGGGTTCAAAAGTAAGGGCAGTTCAATGACTGCCCCTGTAATTAGTTATACCTATTGAATAGGATAATTTTTCAGGCGATCCACCAATAGCCTATTTATCCAATACGAGCTAAATCGTGAATCTCAAATCTAAAAGCAAATAACCCAGGTTATAGTTGTGCACAATAATCCGTTCTGTGAAACTCAGTCAAATCTACTGTGAGAGCAGGTTTGACGCTCACTTCCTGCTTCGACCAAGGCGGTCGGCCGCTTCTTGTCCACAGGCGTGTTTTCGAGCCCAACTTTCCCTACAAACATTTTTTCAATCTTAATCGTGTTTCATTGATGCTGTACAGCTCAATAAAAAAGCACTTTTAGGTAAGATTGACTAATTTCTTTGATTCTGTCGCTACCTCTTGATTACTTCCCTGTTAAGGCTTTTGGCCGGATAAGTCCAGAGGAAGTTGGGGAAGTCGGAGGCGAACCGCATTTGTTTGCAGCCATAGAGTGATGGCGTGCTTCCGTTGCGGAGTCACATACTCTCCCGGTCGGATCACGCCAGCACAGACGCCGATGTTTTTAATAAGGGTTTCTCGCTCCGATGAACTTGCACCCTGTAGCAACCTGACTTGGGCTTTGATAAAATCCACGTTCATAGCTGAAAGTAAAAGTAAGTAAAGAACTCAGTTAAATAGCGATGCTTTGGTTCCGATTGTAACTCTAAAACCACTTGGTATGAATCAAATTGATTCAACATCCCCAGGATGGGGATCGGGGCGTCTAGAGCTAGCCAACTTTATTTACTTTATCTGTTTTTGCTAGCAAAAGTGTCACTATGCTAGCAGTTTTGGCACAATTATTTATAGTTAAGAACTGTTACAAATTTGGCTCAATTTCCACAATACGGCAGAGTTTAGTGCTAACGCTACTCTCCGGAACTCAAAAAGTTCAGCATTGTCTCCAACTCCTTGCCTTCCTAGGTTTTACCCTCCCCGATTGGGAAGCGATCGCTCGGGGAACATTCCTCTTCGAGCGCCCCTCTTAACACCCGGACACTGCCACATCACCCTATTGATTTAGATCGTCCCGTAGGCTTGGCTGGGGCTATAACTTCAGGCATACGTGTTGTTACCGGGGCTACAATAAGCGAGTAAGTTTTTATTCTTGTTTCTCAAGGATATATTTTTTGGATTTTCTTGCAAACCCCTTATTTGTGTTAATTAAGGCAGCTTAGCGATGTCCGGGGAAAGGAAGACTCGCAGCTTGCCAATCCAGGTATTTTGTGCTGTCTGGCGGTGAATCTGTATTCCTGAATTCCTTAGGGGCGATCGCTCGTTCGCTAGAATTGCCAATAAATGCTCATTTTGTATAATTCATAACATATCGCTCACTGCTAAGAATTTAAAAACAGCACAAGTTTAAACAGTCTTCCACCCATTGACCGCTCCTAATAGCCCACCAAGAGAGGTAAAAAAATTAACTCTACATACCCTATTTTTTCAGGCGATTTTGCCTTTACCAGTGGCCTTTGATAGCAATTCAATTTTGCCCAATTTGCTAGTTAATAAAATTAAAATTAATTTAACATTAAGCTAATAATTTTAATTGATAAAAGTCAACAATTAACTCTTTGAAGGGCATCGCAAAATCAACTCATTGACGACTTTTTTATAAAGAAAATTATGTTATTAGGAAAATATATTTACAGCCATCCTTCTTGTTAAAAAACAATGGTTTTTGAAGTTGGAAGCGTCGGTTTAGGGAAATCTGCACGTGAATTAAAGATATTAATTAACCGACGTTACACCATTTGAGGATTATTGTGGGGAGTAGAGGTTAGGCCTCCCACCTGCTGTGAAAATACACGCCTTCGGAATACGAGAACCCATCCCATAAAAAAAAATTAAAATCATCCCGCTATTACGCAACCCCAATTAACCAGCCCATAAGATATCTTTCACTCTACAAAAACGAACCGACCAGGCAGCATATAAAATCCCCTCGCGCAGAAGTTGCGGAGGGGCAAGGGTTAATAAAATTATTGGTTTTAAATTATCGATGTGTAGATCTCTTTTTGCAGTATCAAGAGGTATCGAGCGACCTATCGACCTATTTCGGCCAGTCGCTAAGATAATTTCCCGGCGAGAAACCGAGAAATTATCAACTAAATCAACCTTTTTTCTGGCGTTGGAGCTTAGTTTTCCAATTGGCGATCTCTTTCTGAGCAGGCTGATAACTCTGAGTACCCGACGGCACCAGCGAAGCAGCTTCAACTGCCTCTTTAAGCTTTCCTTGAGAACCGCGCAACTGAGCAATTTTGAGAATACTTTCGCTCCATTCTCCAATTAACTGTTGAGCTTCTTCATACTTCGGCTGACCGGGTGGAATTTTATTAGCTTGCTGGATGCCTTTACTGTAAGAAGAGGCAACCCCCCGCTTAATTTGACCCTTAGCAGCCGATAGCAAAGCAATATTTACATCCTGGTCTTTGGATAGCTCCTCCCACTGAGCGATCGCCTGTTTCGACTGATTGTAAACAGGCTGATTGACATCAGGCATCAATTTAGCCGCCCCGATCGCCCCCAGGAAATCGCCCCGAGCAGCCCGCCCGTTAGCTATATCCAAAATTGTCAAACTCCAGCGCTCAATATCCTGCTGAGCCTGCGGGTAGAGCGGATCGCTAGCCGGAATCGTTCGAGCCTTAACCACTGCTTTATTAAAACTAGAAGCCGAACCATCCTTGAGGAAAGTTTTCGCCTCAGCCCACACCTGCTGGCTCGATGGGGGCTGCTTGGTTCCAGTCCCCGCTTGCACCGCCCGCGGTTGGTTCTGCGAGCCCCCAGTACCAGTAAATTTTTGAGATCCAGAGTTTTGGGCATTTTTAGCAGGCGATCGAGGATCTCCTTCTTGCTGACCAATAAAAATTGATTTGTTCGTCACAAAAACACCCAACAGCAGCACCAAAGCCGTAGCTGAACTCCATAAAACTAGCTGCTGCAAAAATGACTTATCCGACCCCCCGTTATGCTCATCCTCCGGCTTTTGCAAGTTCGGTCGATCGCCCCCCCGATCGGCAGGGGCCACAGCATTTGGCTGCGACACAGGCGGCATCTCAACCGGCGAATCCTGAGCGTTGCGAACTGCCGGAGGCAGATCCATTCGAGCCGTAGCAGTCGCCATTTGCGGGCGATCGAACCCATCAGCCGTACCAACCGTCATATTGCCGTTGCGTCCGGCCAACGCAGAAGTTGGTACCCCTGAAGAATCCGGCAAAATCACCAAATTAGCCTTCCCCGGAGGATTCACAACCATCAAAGGTTCTTGTTTCGGACGCAAATGGTGGTCGCACAGCTCCGGCAGTCGATCGCTCAAAAAACGGTCTAAACCCTTAATGGTCATGCACTGTCCCGATCGTAGCCCCTCCAAAAGCGCCGTCGTAAAAAACCCCTGACGCAAAGCCGAAGTTTCCCGCGAAACTTGATTCGGGCGGCAAGAAAGCACCGTCGGGATTTCCAGTTCCCGCGCCAGCTCGACCGTTTGAGAGCCGATCGTTTCCCCCGCTTTCACAATCTGGCTGCGGTTCATATCAACCAGCACCAATACCGTTTCCGTAGGAGCGTTTTTCAGAGTATTCAACAGCAACTCTACCGGAATCCCCGTACCCTGAATGTCAGCCGGATTGCCGTCAACAGGCATCAAATAATCCTTACCTTCATAGCTGACACCGTAGCCGCTAAAAAAACACCAGAGTAAATCTCCCTGTTGCACATGTTCCGCGCAGAGGCTTTGGGTCAATCTCAGAATATTTTCCCGATTTGGATATGTAGATTGACCCCACAGCGACGGCGAGCTATCGGTCATCAGCAGACATCCATCCGGCGCAAAACCCGCCTCCTCAGTCAAAAAACCGTACAGGGCCTCTGCATCCTCTTGGGCATAACTCAAAGGCTGGAGTAACTGATATTGATTGATGCCTATTGCAATACAAGCGTGATTTTTCATCCCCATATGCCCTATATATATAGTGGACAGCTTGCACAAAACGATAACACATAGCCGTTTAAGGTTATACCCACTTTCGTCAGCACTCAGAGAGCAGTTGTCCGAAGGCAGAACTCCCAACAAGCCCCCAAATTTAGCATCCTAGAATTTTTAATTTTTATATTGCAGTGAAAAATTATACCCTGTGCCTGCCTTTAGAAAAATAAAGTTAAATTGGATACACAGGCTAGTCTATTTGACTCTAATTTTCACCAAACTACACCAAAAAGGAATAACCCGCCAATGGTCTCTACCGCTAAAAAAGAAATCTCCACCCACAGCGAATCGCTACTTAAGCAAAAGCATCCTAAAACTCACAGCCACTATAGGTTTCAGGATTTTTTTGCCTTCGATCGCCAGATGGGTACAATTGACGACTGGAATCAGTCGCGCAACATTTTTACCAGCGAAGACTTCATTATTGGTTTGGTGGAGGGGCTCGAAGAAGAAGTCGGCCCCGCGTCCTCTGTCATCATGTATACTATTGGTTGCCAGTGGGGACTCCAAGATTCCGAATTTTTTCAAAAATGGTTTAGTGCCGAATACAGCCAGAACATTCGCCAGTCAAATCTCATGTTTCTGCTAGAAACTTGGTGGTGGCCTTTCACGGCTCAAGGTTGGGGTCGCTGGGAAGTGGACATGAGCGATCGCAAACACGGCTGCATCTTCATCAACCTCTTTGACTCAGCAGTTGCTCGCACATTGGGAGACGTAGGCAAACCGGTTTGTCACCTATACGCTGGTTTGTTCGCCGGTTTTTTCGGCTCTCTAGTCAAAAAGCCTCTGAGCTGCATAGAACTCCAATGTTACTCAATGGGAGAAACCTATTGCAAGTTCCTGCTTGGCAACCCAGATAAAATTGATGCAGCAGCATTCTGGCTCAACGAAGGTGCTAACGCCCGCGATATTCAAAATCGACTGCAACACGGTGAAATATTGCGGTAAACAACCTGGAAAGGCACATCCCCTGCCCTGCCTTTCCTCCCACCAATTTCGCGATTGAAAGTGCGATGGTGGATTTCTCCAGGCAGGAAGAAAGATGAAAAGTCAAACTTCATGGTTGGACCAATCTGTCCAAGAATTCTTTGGTCACTATAATTGGCTGGGAAAATCTTTAGAAACCCCAACTGGCTCGACCCCCGGTCAACTTCTGAGTTTAACCCAGCCAGTAGCAGACTTTTTTCAAGCTATTTCTTGGGAAGGAATTCCGGAAGTAGGTGCCCTACCCCTACCGCCACCCTTGCCAGTAATTTCTATTTCTGAACAAGCAGAAGTCACCATTGATGACCTATTTGACCTGTTTTAATCTCTGTACGTAATGGAAAATAAAAAATAGGGCAATCCCTCCTCCATCTTCCCTCACCCCTCTTTCCTCATCCCTCAAAATCAATTAGTTAAATCCGTTAAATCCCGTACATTGCTCGTTGCCGAACTTCCTTCCTTTTATCAATTACCGATTACCACTTAATTAAAATCATGCACCCTGAGATTGAGGCGCTGCTGGATCAGGCAGAAAACCGCTTTTTAAAAGGCGAAGAACTCATAGCTTTTAAGCGTCAAGCTGTAACCCTTGTCCAGCGCTTAAAAATTTACGAATTTTTGCGAGAGAAGGAAGCAAGCATCTTCCAACCAGTAGCCAACAAACTACAAGAAACATTCCCCGACGAAAAGCAAGAAACCTTAGAACGATCGCTCAAACACTGGGTTTTAGTCTTGCGGTACTGCGCTATGGCTATGCTGCTAAACGATCAAAATTTTCTAGAACAGCGCCTTGTAGACTGGCTTTCCGGCATAGTCGAAGCCCACCAAACTCACAATATCGAAGCAACTGTTTGCAATCTGCTGCAAACTCGTTTAAAAGAATTGCTTTCCGAGCAAGCCCGCGCTATATTGCAACCATTTTTCGACCAAGCACAGTCAATTATTATTGACCAAGGTAATAAATAATCAGCTTTCTTCCCAATTTCCGATTCCCGATTCCCAATTCCCAATTTCCGATGATTAATATTGCCGACTTACTCAAACAGCCCCGACTCCCTGGAAACTACTTTGCCAGCGATGCCTACGTCCGAGGCGACCTCGAACTCGGCCTCCTGGAAAACCGCCGGGGTGATCGGCTCTTAGCACTCCCAGAAACACTGATTCAAGCCATTTATATCGGCTTAGAACAAGAAACAGGTCAAGCCTCCCGCCTCGTGCTTTTCAACTGCGGTCGCTGGTGGGGTAAAAACTTCTACGTGCGTTTTTGCGAAGAAGTCAGCGAATACTACGGTCAGCCAGTTTCTGAAATGGAAATGGTAGAATTTCTTCAGTCCTTGCAGCAGTGTTGGAAAACTCATGGATGGGGAACCTTTGAGCTTGACCCCAGCTATTCGGAACATGGATTTTTAATAGTAAAAATTGCTAACTCTCTTTTTGCTAAAACAGCCCCCAAGTCTAAGCGACCAGCCTGTTTTTTAGAAGCAGGTATTTTAAGTGCGTTCTTTAGTCAGCTTACGGGTCGAGAACTTCACTGCCTGCAAACATCCTGCGAATCATTGGGTTCGGACTGCAACCGCTTTATTTTAGGACTGCGCGATCGCCTACAACCTGGCGATTCTATGGTCGAAGAAGGAAAAGACCATGAAGCTATTCTCAGTCAACTTTTCCAAAAAAACTGACTAATTTGACAGCTATTACTTTGTTGCTAATAGCTGTCAAATGATTGTTGGGCAGCCATATTATCCACTGTATCATCAAAACTGTGAGTTAAATAATAAAAAAGAGCCTGAGTCAAAAAATCCGGTTTTAGCAATTTAAATAAAACCTGATTATAACCAGCAGCTAGAAAATTCATAACTTACTCTAGAAACTCATAAAATTTAAAAGCAATCAAAACCTCAAACATTTTGCTAGAACTTAATGGACGCCAATGAACTTCTAACTCGATATGCAGCCGGCGAAAGAGATTTTAGACTGGCAAATCTGCGCGGCATTGTGTTGAGTCCGATCGATTTATTCCGTTCCAACGATGCCCCAACTCTAATTTTGGCAAACCTCAACCAACACCAGCAACGACCCTACTTAATTGGTGCTAACCTCAGCGGGGCGGACCTCACCAAAGCCCATTTGAGCAGAGCCAATCTCAGCAAAGCTGACCTCAGCGGAGCCAATCTCACCGGTGCTAACCTCATGGCAGCTAGTCTGAGCGGCGCCAATCTCATCGGTGCCAATCTCACCGGCGCCAACCTCGCCGGAGCTCATCTGAATTGGGCAAACCTGACCGGAGCAATTCTTCCCAATGCTAATCTCATAGGTGCAGATATGAGCGCCGCTAACCTCACCAAAGCGGTTCTCACCGAGGCCAATCTCAGTAAAGCCTATCTGATTAAAGCCAATCTCAACGGGGCAAACTTCAAAGATGCTTACTTAAGTCTAGCGAGTCTGAAAGAGGCAGACTTGACCGAAGCACAGCTCACCGGAGCCGAATTATCCAAAGCCAACCTAGCGGGAGCCAACTTAACCCGTGCTAACCTCAGCAAAGCCAACCTTTTGAAAGCTAATCTCAGGCGAACTAACCTCACTCAAGCCTATTTAAACGGCGCGTGCTTGATCGGATCAGACCTTAGCGAAGCTTGCTTGGATAGAGCCAATTTGTGCAAAGCAGACCTCAGCAAAACCTACCTGAGAAACATTACTTTGAATGGCAGCCACTTAAGCGGTATTAACCTCAGCGGGGCCGACCTCAGCGGTGTAGACTTGAGCCGCAAACTTTTAACTGGAATTAATATGGCAGAGGCTTTGTTAAACGAAGCCAACTTGAGCGGTGCTTATCTGATGGAAGCTAACTTGAGCGGGGCAAACCTCAGCAAAGCCAACTTGAGTCTAGCCTACCTGATCAATGCCGACCTTTCTAATTCTTGTTTGCATGAAATTAACTTGAGCAAAGCTAACCTGAGTAAAGCCAACTTGCAGAAAGCTGACTTGACAGGAGCCAACCTCCGGGGAGCCATTCTCACTGAGGCGGATTTGACGGGAGCGAAGTTGATTGGAGCCACTCTTCCTAATGGCACAGTTTATCGGCGTTAAGTTGTCAACCCCCTTGATTATTTGCCGAGTAAAGTGCGGTTGATGTCCAGAATCGGAAAAAATAGGTTCCTTTCTTCCACCGTGAGATATTGTTTGAGGACCTTTTTCATCACCTCGTAGGTCACGGTTGCACTATTTCTAACTTGAACAGCGCCTAAAATAGTTTGCAACCAAAGTAGTAGCCGATCGCGCAATCGTTCCGTATCATTAATCAACAGTGCTGCCGCCGAATGCCTCAACACCTGCACAATATCTCCACGGCACTTTTCAGTGACATCGTTAGCCCCCCGCCGAAATAAACTAGGGTCTAGAGACAGCATTTGTGCTTCCACTTGCCGTATAATTTCTGTTTCAGAGGCTTGAATTTTTTTATAAGCACTCATCCGGTGATTCAAAGACTGAAAGTAGTCTTTCAAAAATTGGAGTTCTTCTGCACTGGCGTAGCGTCCGTCTGCTTCCATGCTCAAACGCGCAAGTTGGCTCAACATAGATTTTTCTCTACTACTAAAATACAAACATATCAGTTTTAAGCTTCTTTAGTCCGAACTAAATACTGTCCTACTTGAAAGCGGGTTTCATTAAGCTGTGTAACGATAGAACGAGTAATTAACTTACCTGATTCTACAACTACTTGACCCGTAATTGGGTGTAATAAATCTTGCTGGGCCCGGCGGCCGATCAGAGCTTCGACATTTTCAATAGCATTAATGTACATCCCCGCAGGCAACTGTACAACCACACCCTCGCCCATAATTTGAGCCTGACAAGCAAGTCGCGAATTGGCTTTAGCCGTAGTAATGACTTCCAACGTCCTTCTCTCGCGCCGGTTCATGTCCGACAAGCCTTCCATGCCTTCTTTAATGTAAACATGGCAGGTAGCGCACATTCCCCGCCCCCCGCATTCCTTGAGAACGTCTAAGTCTTTGGAAAGTAAGGCAGACAGGATATTTGATCGGGTTTCGACTGCTATTTCCTCCGCAATTGGATCTAGTTTAATAATTTTAACCATATTGATGTTTGCTCCTGTCAAGTTCAGTATTTAGCAAGTTACGATCAACTTATTCAAAGCGCAAAAAAATTTGGCTAACACTCAAAAAGGTTAAGATGCCTTGACGACAGCATCGGCTTCTGGCTCTCTAACCCCTATCGCATAACCGCACTTCTGTTTTGGTCATCGCTGTTCCCTCGCCCCGATTCCCCAGCTTAGCCTTGAAAAGCTAAAACCTTAGATACTTTCTAGATGGCATTGAAAAAACTGTAATAGTCGCGATCGACTAAAATAGCAGCCACAGGTAGTTCCCGAGCGAGTATCGGCATCCGGCAAGATTGATAGTGATTCCGAAGCTCAATGATTTTAGTAGGTGCGACTGTGCGATCGCTCTCAAGGAGGCTGAGAATGAACCTGAGATAACATAGGCTGTACCTGGCGAGCGATTCAAAAATTTGAATTTTTGTCAGAATTATTTACATATTTTAATACTAGCTCAAGCTTTTTCTATAATTAGACCGATGCAACATTCTAAGTACCGCATTTTAGGGCTAGTCGGACAAGGACAATTTGGTCGAGTTTTTTGTGCCAGCCTTCGAGAAGCTCCCCCCCAGGACTCCCGCCTCACCAGCCAACTGGTTGCTCTCAAAGAACTTAGTCATCAAAAAGCCCCAACTAGCGAATTCTTGCGAGAGCTGTGGTTTCTGATCACCTTGCAGCACCCGAACATTGTTACCTGCCGAGCTCTAGAACACACAGCTACAGGCAGGTACTTGGTTATGGACTACTGCGAGGGAGGAACCCTCCGCAACCTGCTCAAACAAGACCGCCCCTTGCGTCTGCTCGAAGGTTTACAGCTAGTCATGGAAGTTTTAGCCGGCTTAGACTACGCCCACCGCCGAGGCGTTGTTCACTGCGACATCAAACCCGAAAATATCCTCCTAACTTTAGGAGCAAAAGGTTGGTCGCCCCGACTTTCTGACTTTGGCATCGCGCGTCGGCTGCCAGAAATTGGTACCACTCGCCTCCACCAAGAAATTTCTCCCGACGCTACCGTAGGTTCCCCCGCTTACATGGCCCCTGAGCGGTTTTACGGTCTTTTTTCCCCGATGTCAGATATATATGCAGTAGGAATTCTGCTGTTTGAATTGCTAATGGGCTACCGCCCTTTCGGGGGAACCCCCGGAGACTTGAGGTGGGCCCACCTGAATCAACGCTTGCAATTTCCCGACGCCATCCCCGAACCTTTGCAAGCAATAGTCAAAAAATCTTTAGAAAAGCTGCCAGCCCGCCGTTTTGCCAGTGCTTCCCAAATGGCTCAAGCTCTGCGGCTGATCATGTACGACCCCGCTGTCAGGCAATTGGGCGACTGCATTATTCCTTGGGAAAACCCCACAACCAGTGGTGATAAAAGCCTGAAGTCTGAAACTGAGTCTTTGCTAGAAGTTGAAGAGGAAAAAGCATCACTGTCGGCGATTAATTTACTTCGGAGTGTGCGCTATTCGCTTTCGCAGCCCAAGCCGCTGATACTTCCAGCACCGTTGACCGCTTTAATTGCCACTGAAACGTATCTCTATGCTGCTGTAGGTACAGAGGTGAAGGTTTGGTCTCAGCCGGGAAAACAGCTAGTTACAGAAGAAATGTCTATTTCTATTTCATTAATGCCGGAAATCGTGCGCGGCATTTTACCTGTTTCCAACGGCTGCTGCGTTCTCACTCCGCAAAAACTTTACTGGCTCAATGAGCGCTCTTGGGAGCCTCAGTGCTTGCTGGATATGGGTTTGAGGCAAGGTCCCGATGCATTAAAAGCAGCTGTAGACTCTTACGGCAACTGGTTGACAGTAGCGGTTCCCGGCGAACTGCGTTTTTATTCTTTAGCTGCAAACAGCACTGCTGGCGATCAGAAAAAAGCCCTGAAGCTGATCGCTACTGTGCCGTTACCAGAACACTATTTACCAGAATTAAAGTTTTTGGATCGGCGACACGTCTTAGCAGTTTGGCCGGACAACGAACCAAAAAATCCCCAAACTATTTTTAGAGTTTACACTCGCCGCGGCACGTCGGTGGGTTCTGTGCGGTTGTCTGCCAGCGTGGGACAGATGCTGTTGACACCTGAGCCTTATACTTTGCTAGGAATTCCTCAAGGTGGTAAAGCGGCGGTGCTGTTGATGAAATTGTGGCCGCTCAAGGTAGCACGAATTCCTCTTGAAAGTTTGCCCGTGTCTGCTTGTGTGGCTAATTGGGGATGGGTGTTGGCAGATGTTGGGGGGCAGATAGAAGTGTTAAACAGTCAAGGGATTCAAGTAGGGAGTTTTAGCAGCCCCGCCTCACCCCGGGCGATCGCTCCTTGGGGGAATAGAGGTGTGGTGATCGCTGTCAATACTGAGGAAGAGAGTCACTTGCACTTTTTAGATGTAGATGTTGAGGAGAGCAACTCGCCCTCGATCGTCAAAGGCTGAGAACTGGCGTAACTGAAGGAGGTTGGGGGTGTAATTCAGCAGAGTGTATTTGCGGGCGATCGATTCCTGGGAGTTGGATCAGGGTTAGATTACCGTGTCGTGTCAACTTCTGGATTTTGAATCAGAGGAATTGTTAAGGGCGATCGGCTCAATCTGAGATCCAAACGTCCCTCAGTAAAGTCCCAGAAATGCAGACACCACTTACATATATATATATATGACTCATGCACCAGCCTGCTTCTGTCATCCTAACCGCAGGATGCAGCCTCACACCTGAACTTTGCCTTACCTATACTCCAACTAAGCCGCATCATCATGTTGAACCACTGAGTGCTTCTACCCCTGCACGGGAAATAGTCCGCCCAAAAGCCGTATTGTGGCCCAAAAAAAGCGCTCCTAGTTAAAAGAGGAGTCAGGTTTCGGATAGCCGAGCGGTGAAGGAGAGCCGAAACCCTTGTTGTGTATAGGTTCAAAAAAAAATCAAAAATATTTTCGCAAAACGCTTGACAACTCTGGGGAGAGTTGATACATTAAT